>JASHPM010000184.1 GCA_030038115.1 Acidobacteriaceae bacterium
AATTCAGCGCCATCGCCAGAATGCGCGCAATCGTCGTCTTTCCGATGCCCCGATGCCCGGAAAAAATGTATCCGTGCGCGATCCGCCCCTGCTCCAGCGCGTTCAGCAGGGTGCGCGTGACGTGCTCCTGCCCGGCCACATCGGCAAATCTCTGGGGACGATATTTCCGAGCCAGAACCTGATATGCCATCGATTGCTGATTGTAACGCCCAGGCGTAAGCCTTTACTGTATGACTAAGCGGCGTGGTCGCAGCCGTTCCGGGCTACGGAATGGCGCCTGTGGAAATGTTTTCCTCAGGTCGCGCCGCCTGCTTGCTCGGTGAATGGTGATTGGAGTTAAGATAGGGCAAAAAAGATCGCCGGAATTCATCCCGGTCGCGCTGGTTCGACTGAATCTCTTGACATTTGCCCGCGGGGGCGTTTTCTCTAAACCATACCGTCCAAAGCCGTATCGAAAATCCAGGCACCACGCTGACTCTGATTCCGCCGGGAGTGGGGACCTTGTATCTAATCGACCGCACGATCCAATTTGTGCGCGGTTTTCTCCTGAGCTACGGCCCCCAGGAGATCAAGCGGCGCGTCTGGGACCGCGAATACCGCAATAACAAATGGTATTTCCGCGATAACACAATCGGGGATTGCGTATATCCTCCGCTCGAAAACTATAGCCGGAAGGGCAGCATCCTGGATCTGGGGTGCGGTTCGGGCAACACCGCCACCGAAATCGCCGATTCGGCTTACGCCTCATATCTCGGAGTTGATATCTCCCAGGCAGCTCTGGAGAAGGCCTCGGCGCGCACCAAACAGACTGGACGGGAAGGCAAGAGCCGTTTCGCGCGCGCTGACTTTCTGGAGTGGCAGCCGTCAGGCGAACAGTTCGACGTGATCCTCTTCCGCGAATCGATCTATCACATCCCGCTGGACCGGATAAAAGCCACCATAGATCGATACTCGATCTACCTGAAGGAAGGTGGCGTCTTCATCGTCAGACTTTTCGCCGCAAACCCGAAAACTGCCAAAATCAAGCACCGGCCGATTGCGATGCTGCGCATTATCGAGGACGAATTCGATGTTATCGAAAGTCGCCGCTATGAGACCAAAGGTCGCCCAGCCTTGCTGGTCTTCCGGCCCAGGCAGCGGGACGACGTCGAAAAGGCGGGCTGAATCCCAGCTGTCGGTCTATATCCTCCCAATACAATGTTGCGATGGAGCCCGTCGCGAGCCAGCTCCGTTATCGCCTTGCCGTGCCCGCCGACATTCCCTGTCTCGGGCCCCTCATCGAGGCTTCCGTTCGCGGCCTGCAGACGCAGGACTACTCGCCCTCCCAGATGGATCAGGCCCTCGGCACCTGGCTCGGCCTCGACACCCAGCTCATCGCCGACCGCACCTACTTCGCCGTCGAAGCTCCCCTCGTTTCTGCCCACCCCGCCGGTCTTCCCACCGTGGGCGGCCTCGTCGCCTGCGGCGGCTGGTCCCGCCGCAAAACCCCCTACGGCAGCGATCATCGCCCCGGCCGTGACGACGCTCTCCTCGATCCAGCCACCGACGCCGCCAAAATTCGCGCTTTCTTCGTTCATCCCGCCTGGGCCCGCCGCGGCATCGGCACCCGCATTCTCGAGTTGTGCGAGCAGGCTGCGCACGCCGAAGGCTTCACCCGCTTTGAAATGGGCGCTACCCTCACCGGCATCCCGCTCTATCGCCGCCACGGCTACATCGAGGGCGAACGCGTCGATCTGCCCCTCGCCAACGGCGAGTTTCTGCCCATCGTGAAGATGACGAAACAGATTTGAGTTGCTCGCGCCAGCTGCTTCCGCTTCAGCGCACAGGAATCTCGAACGGGCCGCCCCTTTGCGGATCCGTACACCTGATTTCAACCTGGGTTTCATCGCGGCCGGGACCAATGACGTCGTCTTTCGGTTCACTCTGCCATCCGCAGGGCAGTGCTGAGTTTGTGACTTTTTTCTGAATCAGCGGAAACCAGCGCGGGTTCCGGTAGATTTTGTATTCGTAATACGGAGTCGCCCCGAATAGCCCGTGGCTGAGTACGATCCGGTAACTAACCGTCGGCGATATTCGTCCTTCGGCGACCGGTCGAATTCCGCGCGCCCCCAGTCCCACTGCAACCGCAAGAAGAATCCCGTGCGCCCCAACCAGCAGGGGAGCCCCGGGCAGGGCGAGCCCAAGACCTGCCGCAACGCGGTTCCTGCGCCACACCACTATCATCATGACGACATAAGCAAGGCAGGCCACGCCGTAAATTGCGAAGGGCCCAAACGGAGTCGCCAGCGAATAGTCTGACGCGAACTGAAGCGGCGCCAGCAGGACCGCGAGCAGCAAAAGCGCCCTCCATCCGGCATTCCACCCGCGGGAATGGCGCAATAGAAGCCACGCTGCCCAGACGAAGTCTGCCAGGATCGCCAATACCCACAGGCCGCCGAGCAGAATCATTTTTTCGTCTTGCGGCGTGTCCCGGAATTACGCTCTCCCGCGCGCCCGCCTGCCTTCTTCGCCACTCTGGCTCTCCGCCGAATCTCCTCCGGCGCATACATGCTCCTCCGGCAATTCTTCGATCCGCAGTTGCACCGCGCTTCATCGTCGTCGCCGTCGTAGAGGCGGTAGTCGTACGTCAGCTCCTCGCCCGCCGCGATGTTGCGGATTGCCTTGATCCACACCCGCCTGTCCATCTCCTCCGTCTCGCAGTTCGGGTCGCAGGAGTGGTTGATGAACATCGCCGTCCCGTGCCCGTCGATCACCATCGTGCCGTCGCCAACCCCAAACAGGTACGTCGTCGGCGACTTCTCGTACTTCTCATCGGCCACATCCTTCGCGATGCGCGGCCCGGTGTACTCCACCACCCGCGCGCCTTTGCGAATGGGGGTCATCGTGTAGCAGCCCGCCGCATGGATGGCCGAAGAGCGAATGATCAAACTCATACCCGACCACAATACCAATTCCCAGGCCTCTTTCCACGCATCCGGGCGTCTAAAATGAGAGGAAATGCTGCTGCGCTCCCTCATCGCCGGTACCGTCCTTTTGCTGGCCCTGCCCATCGCCGCCCAGCAGCAGGACAACTCCGCGCCCGCGCAGCAAAATCCACCTGCCCAAACCAGCCCATCGAACACCCAGAAGAAAGACCAGCCGAAGAAGAGCACTGCCGAGCAGAATCCGTTTCCGGAAGCGCAGTCCGAGGCCGCCGCCCACCAGGCCCAGCAGCAGGACAATTCCAGCGAACCCTCCGCTCCGCAACCCCAGACCGCGTCCCAAAGCGGATCATCCACCAAACCTTCGACCGCCGGCCAGAACACCTTCCCGGAAGCGCAGTCCGAAAAAGCCGCGCAAAAGGCTCAGCAGCAGGACGACGCCACGCCCTCCGGCAAACCGAACCCCCCGGACGACCAAAATTACAGCTCCAGCCGCGTGAAGGGCCTCGACATGCCCACGACCGGCGAGACGGCGCCTCCCGATCTCCCGCCCTCCTCGCTGCCATACAATCCGAAGCTCGCGCGTAAGGACGCCCAGATCGGCGATTTTTACCTCGACTCCGGCAATTATCGGGGCGCCTACGACCGCTTCCTTGAAGCCAACCGCTCCGATCCCGGAAACGCCGAAGCTGTCTTCGGACTGGCCGAATCCGCGCGTCACCTCAGCCACACCGATGAAGCTATCCGCAACTACCGCCTCTACCTGAGCGCGCTGCCCAACGGCCCTCACGCCAAAGAGGTTCGCAAGGCCCTGAAGGAGATGGGTGCCGCACCCCCTTCCTGAGGCGCCGGTGATATAGTTCCCCCAAACCAGCTTTGCCTGCTGTCAAAGCGGAGCTCGGGCTTCTGAGAGTGGTCACATTATCCGGTGAGATTGCCCAGGTCCTATGCACCCGGTTCTCCAGCATGTTTTTGATTCCTACCGCGCCGATCTGGCCGATAAGCCGGCGGACTGGTGTCAGCTTCATCCCCTCCAGGACGAGCGCCTCTGGAGCGCTCAGGAGCTGATCGAGCACCTCGTGCTCACCTGCCGCAGTTCCAGCCGCGTGCTGCAGAAGCGCCTCCAGCGCAGCCAGCCCACCGGCGATCACAGCACTCCGGTTCAGTGGCTTCTGCAGCTGCTCATGCTCTCTTTCGGACGCATGCCCCGCGGCGCGCCCGCTCCCATTTTCGCGCGCCCCGATCAGCTGCACTGGCCTCCCATGAGCGGTGCCGAACTAACCGAGCTGCTTCGCCAGGAAATCGATCAGATGGATGCGCTCATCGACCAATGCCGGCACCGCTTCGCCCTCCAGCGCGTCGCCAGCCACTTTGTCCTCGGTCCCCTGCGCCCCGATCAGTGGCGTCGCTTCCATGTCATCCACATTCGCCATCATCTGGACCAGCTTCGGCGCATCGAGAAATCCGTCGGCAATGCCGTCGCGCCGGAAACCCCCTCCGTGCGGGTCTGAAACCCTTCCCGCTTCCTGGTTCCAGCTTCCAGCTTCCTGCTTCCAGCTCCCCGCTTCCTCAGTACTTCGATTTAATCGCGTACGTCAGTCCCATCGTGAACTGGAACGAATTCCGCTTTGTCGGCGGTTCGGTTGACGGCGGATCGTTCAGATAGCTGTCCAGCGTTCCCAGCGACAGGCTGAACCGCTTGTACGCCGGAAACGCGAAGGTGTCCGTCTCCTGCGCCGAGTACGCCCGCTCGTTGTTCCACGCTGGAATATAAGCCACGCCCTGCGTAAATGTAACCAGCTTCAGCTTGAGGATGTAGCTGCCCGAGAATGTCGACCCGATCAGATTCTGATTCGCGGACGCTGCTCCCGTGATGAAGTCCTGCTTCTCGTACTGCGCTGTTGCCTTCAGATCGGCTTCCTGTTTCGGCGTCTTGAGCGCCGTCCAGCCCAACCCGCCGCCGTAAACTTGCTGCAGATTCAGATCCTGGCCGTAGTTGTGATCGAAAGCCGTCTGTCCCAGGGCGAAGAACCTTGACGACACATACTCATCGCGTTCCGCGTCGAAATGCGAAATCGCAGACTTCGTCACGCTGGACGGCGTGAAGACCCCGGCACTCGTGAAAGCCGGCTGCGTGATCTTCCCGAACGATCCGCTGAAATCTGCCGAGGTCCGGTTCCGCGGATCCAGCCACGTCACCGTCGGGATCACCCGCACCAGCCCAATGCTCCCGGATACCGCATATTGGTCCTGCGTCGCGCTTACCAGCGTCGCGCCCGCCGTCGCCGCGCCGTTCCACCCCGTAAAGAAATTCGGCTCATGGTTCAGCTGCTTGTCCAGCGCCGCGCTGTCCACGATGACCGCAGCGTCCTTCACCGGGATCGGCGCCGGCGTGCCCTGCCCGTTGGTCGTGCGTACCGTCACCTCGCCGCTGGCCACGTCGATGCTGCCCGACGGAAGTTTCTCCGTAGCTTTCTTGCCGCGGTTCTTCACCAGCGAGCTCAGCACCGCGAAGTTCTCCGTCGCATGCAGCTCCTTGATTTTGTCCCAGCTCACCTTGATATCGCCGAGCGGATCGCTGTGGAACGTCACGGTCCCCTCCGCCTCCTGCACCAGCTTGCCATGCAGGATGTCGCCGTTGCTCAGCACCAGGGTGTCGGGCGCGGCTGCGGCTGCAGCGGGTTGCTTGTCCTTGTCGGCGGCGTGCAGGTATAGCAGTGTCGTGGCCAGCGCGAGGAAAACGATGAAGGCGAAACGGTGGAGACTCATGGGATGGGGTCCTCCTGACGAAAATGAAACGTGAAGATGAATGGTTGGTATTTCTGCCTCTGCGATGCAGCCTGCGCCTGCCCGCGTTGCTGCCAACTGGACGCGCGGCCCGATTTTCCCGACAATAAAACTAATGCCGCTGACCCGACAACAGGCCCTGGACTACTTCCGCTCCGACGATCTCATCGGCCTTGGCATGGAAGCCGACGCCGTGCGCAAACGGCTGCACCCGGAAGGCGTAGTCACCTACATCATCGATCGCAATATTAACTATACGAATTTCTGCACCGAATACTGCACCTTCTGCGCCTTCTATCGTCCCCTCAAAGGCAAGCAGTCGAGCGAAGGCTACATCCTCGACTTCGAGACCATCTACGCCAAGATCGCCGAAACCCTCGAGATGGGCGGTACCGGCGTGCTCATGCAGGGCGGCCTGCATCCCGATCTCAAAATCGACTGGTTCGAGCGCCTGCTGCGCGGCATCAAACAGCGCTTTCCGTCGATCTGGCTGCACTGCTTCTCCGCCTCGGAAATCCTCGCCATCGCCGAATACAGCGATCTCTCCGTGCGCGACACCATCCAGCGCCTGCGCGACGCCGGACTCGATTCCATCCCCGGCGGCGGCGCCGAAATCCTCGACGACGAAGTCCGCCATCGCATCGCCCGCCTCAAATGCTCGACCGCGGACTGGGTGCTCGTGCACCGCACCGCGCACCAGCTGGGCATGCGCACCACCGCCACCATGATGTTCGGCGTCGACGAGACTCTCGACCAGCGTGTCAACCACTTCGACGTCATCCGCCGCCTGCAGGAAGAAACCGGCGGATTCACTGCCTTCATCCCCTGGAGCTTCCAGCCCAAAAACACCGCGCTCGGCGGACGCGGCTGGGACGAAGCCACCGCCGTCGACTACCTCAAGGTCCTCGCTATCTCCCGCCTCTATCTCGACAACATCGAGAACGTCCAGTCCAGCTGGGTCACGCAGGGCCTCAAAGTCCTGCAGCTCGGCCTGCGCTTCGGCGGCAACGACGTCGGCTCCGTCATGCTCGAAGAGAATGTCGTCCGCGCTGCCGGAACCTCGAACTGCACCACCGAAGAAGAGCTCCGCCGCATCATCCGCGACGCCGGCTTTGTGCCCCGCCAGCGCGATACCCTCTATCGCACCATGTTTTTGAACTGAGCCTCGACCCGTGCACGAGGCCAGCGGGGAATCAACCACGGAACGGCTCTTCCCGATCTTTGTCCGCGAAGGACGCAGTCGTAAGCGGTACAAGGCTGGCTACATCGACCGCGCGGGCGATGTAGCGGTCCCTGCCACTTTCGACCATGCCTATCCATTCCGTTTCGGACTCGCTTCAGTCCGTCAGGGTGATCGGTGGGGTGCGATCAATGTCAAGGGCGAGCTAGTGATCCCGCCATGCTCGGGTTCTCCCCTCGTTTTCACAGAAGGATTGGCGCAGACATCCCAGGGAGATCATCGAGGTTTGATCAACGACCACGGTGAAGTCGTCCTGGCTCCACGCTACCGAAGCATAAGCCATTACAGCAGCGGGCTCGCGTGTTTCTACGACGGTCGTCTGTACGGTTACCTTGACGCTCTCGGCCGACAGGTAATCCCGCCGTTTTTCGAGGATGCGCGCGCGTTTTCGGAAGGTCTGGCAGCCGTGAAGCTGAACGGCACGTGGGGGTACGTTGCGCCCGACGGATCCACTAAGATTCCGATCCGTTTCGTTTGTGATCGCGGCATGGCCGGCCCATTCCGTCAGGGTCTGGCGCGCGTTGCCCGCAACGGAAAATGGGGTCACATCAACAAAGACGGCGAGTTCGTCATCGAACCTCGTTTTGAAATGGCCTATGAATTCGACGAGGGCCTGGCACCGGTTATTTTGAACCAGCGAACCGGGTATGTGGACAGATCCGGCGAACTCGTCATCCCAACTGTCTTCCTACGGGGTCGGCGCTTTTCTGAGGGGCTGGCAGCTGTAGACGTGGGGACCGGAAGAGCCCACACGTCAAGTGCAAGCCTTTGCGAAAACGGCTTCATCAGGCCTGATGGTGAATTCGCAATTCCCCCATCGTTCATATACGTCGGCGCATTTCAAGACGGCATTTGCCTCGTTGAGAACGAAACGAGCATCGGCTACATCGACGATTGCGGAGCCTTCCTCTGGGAGAGTGGGTGGGTCGAACTCGGAGACTTCGATCCCCATCACCTGCTGCCGCCTGAAGGGCGATGATATTGTTACCGCAGAATCTCTGATATTCTGATATTCAGAGATTCAGACAATGGAAACCGCCAAAATCGGTAAACGCGGCACACTCGTCATTCCCGCCAAACTCCGCCAGCGCTTCGCTCTGAAAGAAGGCGACCTGCTCGTCACCGAAGAGCGTGAGGGCGGCATTCTCCTCCGTCCCGCCGTCGCCATCCCCGTCGAGATCTACACCCCCCAGCGCAAAGCCGAGTTCCTTCTCAATAACGCAGTGTCCCAGCGCGATTACGACAACGCGTGTAAGGCGATTCGCGCAATGGGTTTGGATCCAGCGGCTATACCCAACACCGAAGATGTCCGCCGCGAGGATTTACCCACCGACAAGGATTTCAGCCGGATGATGACCAGAATCCGTGGCAACCTCGCAAGCCGCGGTCGAGCGGCGGGACGCCGTGCGTGAGCCTCTTCGGATCTTTCTCGACGCGAACATTCTCTTCTCCGCGTCCTATGAACCCGACCACTTCTTTTTGCAGTTCTGGAGAGAGTCTCGTGTTGTCTGTTTAACTTCGTTCTACGCAGCAGATGAGACTCGCAGGAACTGCATAGGTGAACAGCATCGTCGAAGGCTCGAAGTCCTGCTGGAAATGACTCAGGTGGTATCGGATGCGACCGGTTTTCAGCTTCCCGCGCGCTTTGTACTCCCGCCCAAGGACCAACCCATCCTGGCCGCCGCAATGCAGGCCGGAGCTGATTTCCTGATCACCGGTGACAAAGTACACTTTGGCAAGTGGATGGACGAACCCATTGCAACAAGGTTGGGAACCCTGACCATCATGCGGCCGAGACCATTCCTGCAATTTCTTGAGAGGAAACGCCCACTCTGATCACCGCGGGGCTCCTTCAACCGTCGCCTCACTCCAGGTCGATTTCCCCCGTCAGCACATGCGCCCGCAGCCGGTATTCCCCTTCCGCCGTCGTCCTGGTGAAGCTGCGGAAAAACCCACCTTTATCCACGCCGAAAGCCGAAGCATTCACGTCACCGATATCCACCGACGCGTCCACCGACTTGTAGCTCCAGCCTCCCGGAGACGAAACGACGATCTGTCCCGCGTATAGGTCGATATCCTTATCCCCCACCACGCCGTCCACCTTCACCTCGCCCGCGCCCATGTGAAAGCGCAGGTTCGTCTTGCGTGGCACCTCAATGCGGATATGCAGGTTTTCGTTTCTGACGTCGTCGCCGCTGATGTGCAACCGCCCATACCCAGGCGTGCCGGAGAATCGCAGCTCGACATACCCCGCGTATTCCTGGCGATTGACCGTGCACGAAACCCGGATCGTCTCCGCATCGGTGCCGACCACCTCAATCCCCGCTGGCCGCGACTCCACCACCAGCGCCGCTCGGGACCGCAGCGGCGCTTCGATCGGGTGATCGCAGTCGCCCACCGTTTCCGCGAGTCCCACTGCGCTGCACACGATCAAACTCGCCATTGCCCCAGCGCATAGAAGTCTCATGGTGGAGCGTACGCAGGGTGACGCCGGAATGTTCCCCTGCTCTGGTCTCTGCAGAGGACCGCGGCGCCCGGAAACCCGCCCTCGACCCGCGCCGCCTATTCCCTGTTCCCTGTTCCCTGTTCCATGCCTTTCAGCCGCTCCACCACCACCGGCGCCAGCTGCGAAACATTCCCCGCGCCCAGCGTCAGGATCGCGTCCCCCTCCCGTGCTCGCGCCATCGCTCGGATAATCGCTTCCTCTGTTGACGCCGCGTACTGCACGCCCTCGCAATGGATCGCCTGTACCAGCGCCTGCGCCGTAATGCCCGGAATCGCTTCCTCGCTGGCCGCGTAGATGTCCAGCACCTGCACTGACGCGGCATCGTCGAAGGCATGCCCAAATTCCTCCATCAGATCCCGCGTCCGCGTGTATCGATGCGGCTGGAAAATCACATGCACCCCGCCGTAGCCGCACTCCTTCGCCGCCCGCAGCGTGGCGCGAATCTCCGTGGGATGATGTCCGTAGTCGTCCACCACCGTCACACCGCGCACGCAGCCCTTCACCTGGAACCGCCGATCGACCCCGCGAAATGACCTTAATCCGCTGGCAATCGCCTCCGGCGCAATCTCCAGCTGCGCCCCAATGGCAACCGCTGCGGTTGCATTCAGCACGTTGTGCAGTCCGGGCACATGCAGCTCCAGCGGCCCATACACCTCGCCGCCCGCTGCTACCTCGAACCGCGTCCGGCAAACGCGGGGACCCACTCCGTGCGCCTCGCTCGCCGGGATCACCGGAAGCAGTCGCAGCACAAAATCCGCCTGCGGCGAGGCCCCGTACGTATACGCCCGCCGCCGCACCCGCGGCAGAATCCCCGCCAGCTGCTTGTCGTCCGCGCACGCCACGCACGCCCCATAAAACGGAACCCGCTCCATGAATTCGACGAACGCGGCTTCCACATCGGCCATATCGCGATAGCAGTCCATGTGCTCGCGATCGAGATTCGTCACGATGGCCAGAATCGGCGACAGCCGCAGAAACGACCGGTCGCTCTCGTCCGCCTCGGCCACCAGATACTGGCTCTGCCCCAGCCGCGCATTCGACCCCATCGCGTCCACGCGCCCGCCCACCACCACCGTCGGATCCAGTCCACCCGCTGTCAGCACCGAGGCCACCATCGAAGTCGTGGTCGTCTTGCCATGCATCCCGGCAATGGCGATGCCGTACTTCAGCCGCATCAGCTCCGCCAGCATCTCCGCGCGCTGGATCACCGGAATCTTCCGTGCCCGCGCCTCCACCACCTCGGGATTGTTCTCGTGGATCGCGGAGCTGACCACCACCACGCTCGCGCCCACCACGTTGGCCGCCGCATGGCCTTCAAATACCGTTGCCCCCAGCGTCCCCAGCCTTTCCGTCACCGCCGAGCGACGCAGGTCCGACCCGCTCACTGGATAATGCAGGTTCAGCAGGATCTCCGCGATCCCGCTCATGCCGATCCCGCCGATTCCGATAAAGTGAACCCGCTGCGCTTTCGCGAACATAGAAGCAGTAAATCAGATTAACCAGAATTGAACTTCGCCGGACCCGAAGAATACTGGGAATAGGGAAGTGCGCGGAAACGCAACGACGCCAGCATCGCCTGAACGCTGAACGCTGATCACTGAAGGCTGTCTTCCACTCTGCTCGCTACCCGCTACAGGCTACCCGCTACTGGCTGCTCCCAACTGGCTACTCAGCTCCCCGCTACAGGCTACCGGCTTTCCGCCATCGTGTGCAGCACCAGGCTCTTCTGATTGATGAATCCAATCGTGATGTCGAACGCCTTCCGCGCATCCCAGTCCTGCTTGCTGATCGGGAAATGAAAAATCAGCTGGCCGTCAACCACCTGCCCCGGGGTCATCGTGATCCCTCGCGGCATGGGCGTCTGTTTTTCCGCCGCCAGCTCCGGATACGCGATAAACACCTTCTTGTAGTCCTCTCCGCTGGCGGCCAGGCTCTGTTGCACGTCCCCGTTCGCCAGCGTCAAATCGGCCCACTCATCCTGCAGGAAAAGCGGCAGCTTCGTCGTGCTCTTGATCCGCACATTGGCGATTACGATCACCTCGTCGTACACGTTGGGCCCGCCGTTCAACCCGCCCAGTCCCCCCCCGGTCGACAATTCGCGGTGAATCGGATGCGCCGAGACCGACAGCACCTGCCCCGTATGCACCGGCCCCGTGTAAGTTGCCCAGACGTACCCCCCGATCACAGCCACCACCACAACGATCGCCACCAGAACACTCAGCAGCGGATTGCCGGTTTTGTCATACTCGCCCATCGCTGCTCGCATTCTAGCGGATCGTGTCCGGCTTCATGCTGGCCGGGTGCTCCATTCAAGCCTGTCTTTGACTTGAGTGGGCTTGCGCAGCGCCTTCAGAAACGCCTCCGCCCCCAGCGTGTTCAGCACATCTTCTTTGCGCAGCCACGCGCGCCGCAATTGCTCTATGCCGTACCGCATCTTCCCCAGGTGGCTCGTATGATGTGCATCCGTGTTGATCGCGATACGGCAGCCCAGCTCTTTGGCCAGCCGCAAATCGCGGTCGCACAAATCAAGCCGGTCCGGATACGCATTGTGCTCCACCGCCACCCCCAGTTCCGCCGCCCTCCGCAGCACAGCGCCCAGATCCAGTGCGTACGGCTCGCGCCGCAACAGCAGCCGTCCTGTCGGATGCCCCAAAATTTTCACATGCGGATTCTCGACCGCCCGCAGCATCCGCTCCGTCATCTGCTGCTCCGGCATGTTGAACAGCGAATGCACGCTGGCGATCGTCACATCCATCTGCGCCAGCACCTCGTCCGATAAATCCAGATCCCCATCCGCCAGAATATCGACCTCGATCCCGGCAAAGACCCGAATCTTCCCCTCCAGCTCCTCGTCCACGGCGCGAATCCGCCGAATGTGTTCCACCGCCCGCTTGTCGTCGAGCCCCATCGTCATTGCCAGGTTCTTCGAGTGATCCGTAATCGCGATGTACTCATAGCCGCGCTTGATCCCCGCCTCGGCCATCTCGCGAATCGTGTTCTTTCCGTCCGTCTCCACCGTGTGCATGTGCACGTCGCCGCGAATATCCGCTTCTTCGATCAGCACCGGCAGCCGATGCTCCTCCGCCGCCTCAATCTCGCCGTTATTCTCGCGCAGCTCCGGCGGAATCCAGTCCAGGCCCAGCGCCGCGTAAATCTCCTCCTCCGTTGCGCCCGCCACAAACGACCCGTCCTCCACCTTCGCCAGCGCATATTCGCTCAGCGTGTAGCCGCGTTTCAGCGCTCGCTGCCGCACCGTCACGTTGTGCATCTTCGAACCGGTGAAGTACTGCAGCGCCGCGCCATACGACCCCACCGGCAGCAGCCGCACATCCACCTGCAGTCCGCTGCGCAGCCTGAAGCTGACTTTGTTCTGTCCCTTCGCCAGCAGCGTGTTCGCAGCCGGATAATTCGCGACGTACTCCACTGCCGCGCCCACACAATCCTCCGCGCACGCCGGTCCCGTCGCCAGAATATCCAGATCGCCCACCGTATCGCGTCCGCGCCGCAGCGATCCCGCCGGCAAAATCGTCTCTATTCCCGGAAACTTCTTCAGATACGCGATCAGCTTCTCCGCCGCCTCTTCCGCGTCGTCGATCAGGAACCGCCCGCTGCGCTCCTTGTAATCCGCAATGCCTTTGCGCAGCTTTTCGATCAGTTTTTCGCCGAAGCGCGGCAACCCCTCCAGCCGTCCCTCCGCGATTGCCTTTTCCAGGTCCTCCACCGATCCCACCTGCAGCGCGTCCCACAGCAGCGCCACCGTCTTCGGACCCATCCCCGGAAGCCGCAGCAGCTCCAGCATCGTCGGCCGATACTTCAGCAGCAGCTCTTCACGCAGCGGCAGCGTTCCGGCACGCTCAATCTCCTGGATGTTCGCCGCCATCCCCTTGCCGATGCCGGGAATCTCCTGCAGCTTTTTTGGATCGTTGGCAATCGTGCTCAGCTGGACCGTCGACGACTCGACCGCCTCAGCCGCCCGGCGATACGACCGGATGCGAAACGGATCGCCCGCACTGATCTCCAGCAGATCCGCTGTGTCTGCCAGCAGCTGCGCAATCGAGCGATTGTCCATGCCTTATCAATTATCTACCGTCCGCAAAAACGGAATCCAGGCGCAC
>JASHPM010000185.1 GCA_030038115.1 Acidobacteriaceae bacterium
TTGAGACGGAAGACGGAAGCCTGATAGCGAAGGCCGAGCGTCAGCTCCCATGCCGGCTCCCAGCCAGGCTGCCCGCCGTCATCCACACGGACCGGTGGGACAAGAGCCTGGACCTCGCCCTCTTTGGCCTGAACAGCCTCAGCTTCCGATTTTTCCGGAACCTGTTCGGTACACCGGGCGGACGAACAGCTTTCGCCATTGCCGCCCTGCGGGCAACAGGGCATGTGCCGCTGGCAGTGCATGGCCGGCGTCACTGCCGTGTCCGCCACAGCCAGCGTCACAATCCAGACGGCGCTGAGGGCCAACGCCACGCCCCTCATGACCCGCCGATGCAGGAACCCCATCACAACCTCAGTCTACGTGAGCCTCAAAAAACCGAAAAGTGACGCTCGTCACGGCGTCGTGGGCAGCATGATCATCTTCTCCTGCGCTTTCCCGTGCGCCGACCGCACGATGTGCGGCGTGATCACGATGGCCAGTTCCCCGATGTCCAGGTTGCTGTTCTTGTTGGTGGTGTCCTGAAAGCCCGGAATCTCGCTCAACCCGGGAATGCCGGTGATGGCATTCGATTCCTGGCGCGTCAGCGAACTCACCACCAGCGCGCTTTCGCCCACCGCCACCGATGTAATGGCGTTGTACTCGCGGTTGTTCAGCACCGGCAGTCCGTTCAGCGACGAGCCGCCCAGCGACGAAAGCGTCAGGTCGAACTTGAGCGAAACCCGGTTCGTCCCCTCGATATTCGGCGTCACTTTCAGCGTCAGCCCGATATCCTGGTACTGCACCTGCGGGATGGTCGCCGTTGCCGCTGCCTCCAGCTGCGCGGGCGTGATGCCCAGGCCCGAAAGTGTGCTCGACAACCCGGCAGTGGACAATCCAGGAATGTTCAGCGGCGCCGCTCCGAGGCTCGAATAGCTCGACGTCTCGATCGGATACCGCTCGCCCGCCTTGATCGTCGACTCTTCCCGGTCCAGCACGCGCACCTGCATCTGATCCAGCGCTCGCACGTCGGAGGAATTCAGCTGCATGTTCAGCGATCCGCCCTGGTAAGCGATGCCGGTCAGCGAGAGCCCGCCGCCAAACACGCCGAAGGGCTGCGTCAGAATCGTGTTGCTCAGCTGCCCGGAGGCGATCAGGATGGCCAGAATCGCCTCCCAGTCCCCCGGAGCAGCCAGTCCGCTGGAGATGATCTCCTGCACCAGGCTCGAATTGCTGTTGAGGATGTTGCGCGCCTCAGAATACACATTGAAAACCGTAGTCTGGTTGGGCAGGATCACCCCCAGGTTCACCGCTTTCGTGCGATCGATCTCGTACATGCGCACATCCAGCTGCAACTCGCTGCGGCCTTCCAGCAGGGTGGTCAGCGTGGCGTTCAGGGCGCTCAGGTTGGCGGGGCTTCCGCGCACCGTCAGCGCGGTCTGATCCACGTCGGCCGAAGCCGTGCGCAGCGTGAAGACATTCTTGGCGATGTTCGTGATCTCGGTCAGCTGGTCGGCCGCCATGCCCGGCAGATACACGGTTTCCATGGCCACGCGCTCAAACTTGTCGCGATTGGCTCTGCTGTCTTTGGCCACCAGCGCGCGCGCCGGATCCAGCGGCACGATAAACGTTCCCGTTGCCATCGAGAGCGTCCGCTCGGCCGTCGCGAAGTCGGCGTCATCCACGTCGTAACGAACCATCTGTGCGCCAATCGAATCGTCCAGCGTCGGCTGGATGCCGTAAGCCGGCAGCACCTGCGCGATCAGGTTGCGCTCGCTCGCGTGAAGATGGAAACTCCGCATTCCCGGCTGGGGCTGGAGTTCGATCGGCGCAGCGGCGGCGATCGACTCCGATCGCTCCGCCGGCTCCCCGGCCACTACCGCGGAGGCCAGCTCATCCATATGCTGGGCAACCACCGGGCTGCCCGGATCCACGCTGTACGCCTGCGCAATTTTGGCGCGCGCCTCCGCAAAATGACCCAGGATCTTATCCTTGTCCGCCTCCTGAATCAGTTCCGTCACCAGATGCTCCCGCGCAATCTGGTCCGCCACTTCGTACTTGCGCTCTTCGGGATTCAGCTCGGCCGCCCGCACAAATGCGTCCATCGCCGCGCGAATCTTGTCCTGCTCGATGTCCTTCGCTCCCTGGACGAAGAGCTTCTGCGCCTCCACGCGATCGTGCTTCGATGAAGGATGGGTTGGTTTAGACGGCGTTGCCGCCGCCCCATCCGGAGCCGCCGACTGCTGCGCCGGAGCGGGCGCCTGCTGCGCCTCACTCGCCTGTTGCGCGGGCGCCCCCGCAGCGAGCGTCAGCCCCAACGCCACAGCAAGAACAGCGCTACGAAGCATGTTCCGTCGCTCTCTTCGTCGTGTCATCGGCCAGCAGCGCCTCCAGCGTCGTTGTGCACGCCGCGGGCCTGTGCTCCATCAGCTGCTCGAAGCTGTACCGTCCCGTCGCCACGGCAATCGCCGGCAATCCGTTTGCCCGCGCCGCCTCCACGTCGAAAGGAGTATCGCCGACGACGCAGACGCTCCTCGCCGCATCCGGCCAATCTCCATCGGTCGACTGCAGAATTCCCCGCGCCTGTTCCGCCGCGTGAGCAATCATGTCCGCCCGCGCCTCAAAGCGATCGCAGAATCCCCCGAAGCGAAACCATGACCGCAGCCCCGCCCGCTCAATTTTGATCCAGCCAATCTCCTCCAGATTCCCGGTCGCCACGCCCAGCAGCGCCCCCTTGCCTTCCAGATGCGCCAGCATCGCCTCGACTCCCGGCATCACGGTCGGCAGCAGCTCGGTACGCCGCGCGGCCACATGATCGCACATCGCTTTCAGAACATCCTCGCGGTGCGGCCGCCACACGCTGTCCTCCACGCTCGCCAGCCGGAAGGCGTCCCGCAGAATCCCGGGATCGGTATTGCCGGCCAGCGTAACCCCATCCAGCGCCAGCTCCCGGCCCATCACGCCGCGCACGCTCTCGAAAAACGCATCCACATGAATCCGATCGCGGTGCCGCATCAGCGTTCCATCGATGTCGAAAAGATAAGCCCGCTGCTCGTCCCAGCGGAACCCCTCGGAGAGGTAGACGCGCGCCTCCGGCGAAGTGCTCATACTTACAGGGTATAAGCTGCCTTGCGGCGTGTCGCGCGGGTGGATCCCAACTTTCGGTTTTGCAGAGGAATTGTCAGACTCGCCCCTTTCCACCTGGCTCCCGGACTCAACAGAAACCAAAGTGGAAAAGGGATCGTCGCTTCCGTTACGCCGCGGTACGCATCTCGTGCACTGTGACTGCCTGGCTTTCCGCCCGGCGCACCGAAGTTGCCCCGCCGATGGCGCACAGCCAGCCCAGTAACAGCGCCACAAAGGCAAACCACTCCGTCTGCGTGGATGCAGCCGCAACGTGCGGGGCCGCAGTCCCGATACGCGTCGCCGCTTCTGTGAACAGAACCAGGATCGCGCTGGAAATGACCGCAAGCCCGAACATCGTCATGCCGTAGACCGCGCGCTCGGCGCGACTGGCGATGCCCGTCAGATGGCCTGTGACCCGGCCCCCAACGAACATCGCGGTCAGCGTCAACACCACGCTCCAGGTGCCCATGCCAATAGCGATTGATGCGCCAGGCGTTCCCGCGCTGGAAAATATAGCCGCGCCCAGTAATCCAAATACCGACCAAATGGCCACAAACGAGAAAACGCCCGCCCAGATCGCGCCCCAGGGAGTTGTGCGGACAGCCGCGCCGCCAGGCGCACGATTAGCAAGATCTGCCATGATAACTCTCCTGAAAAATGGGATGCTCATCGGGCACGCGAACGATGCCGAATCGTCCGCCGCTGAGTCCAACAGGCAGAGGACCTCTCGGTCGCATCTCCTGCCCGCGGCAGCTTACTCATCCTGTATAAGGTTTCAGGTACTTATCAGGCCCGCTCCCCGCGCTGCCTGCCTGCGTCCGGGAGCCCGCGCTCGCTGCGCGGTGGACGCCGCAGTCCGGTGCGCACCTGGGCGGGATCGATTTTCAGTTCCGTCAGAATGCGGCTCAGCGTGTTCCGATGCACGCCCAGCTCCTTCGCCGCCTTGCACTGATTGCCCCTGTGGCCGGAGAGCACTTCGAGAATAAAGCGCCGTTTGAACTCGCGCACGGCTTCGTCGTAGGTGATGCCGCCTGCGTGCATCTGGGTGACAAGGTTGTCCAGCTCGCGTCTCACAGGAACCTCTTTCCCGATCCCGGTCTGTGCCGGGGCAAAAATCCAAAGTTTCAGCAGCCCGAACTAAGCAGCTGGCCTGAGCCACTCCGGCTGCGCCTTCCGCAGGACGTCCACACCGCTCCTGATCCGATCTCCCAGTTCGGCAGGAGCCACAACCGCGGCCTGCCGCGCCATGGACAAAAACCCCGGGGCAAAGCGCGACTGCCGGAACCACGTTGCGCCCGGCCAGAATGCGGCAATCACCATCACCGCGATCGTCACCAGCACGCAGCCCTTCAACAGACCGAAGGCGGCGCCCGCCAGCCGATCTGCCCAACCCAGCCCAACCGACTTCACCGACCAGCGCACAATTCTGCCCGCTATGCCGGCCACAATCATCACCGCCAGCGCCATCGCAATAAACGAGAGCGCTTGATTCAGCGTCGGCGAGTGAATCCACCGCCCCACCCATGGCGTCAGCTTCTGGTAATCCCAGCTTGCCACCAGCAGCCCCAGCACCAGCCCCGCCAGCGAGAACACCTCCAGAATCAAACCTGCCTTGGCCGCCGACAGCACAGAAAGAATCAAGACTATCAGGATCACCCAGTCGATGATCGCCATTATTGCTCCACTACACAGCCAGAGGCCTGCCCGACAGCAGACGATACGCATCCAGGTATTTCTGCTGCGTGCGATTCACGACATTTTCGGGGAGGGCTGGCGCCGGTGCCAGTTTATTCCAGTGAATGCTTTCCAGATAGTCACGAACGTACTGTTTGTCGAACGACTGCTGCGCCCGCCCGGGCGAATAGAGTTCCCGCGACCAGAAACGCGATGAGTCCGGGGTCAGCACCTCATCGGCCAGCACAATTCCCATGGGTGTCGACCCAAACTCGAATTTTGTGTCCGCCAGCAGAATACCGCGTGTCTCGGCGTGCGCCGCGGCTTTGTTGTACAGCGCCAAACTTATTTCGCGCAGCCGCTCCGCCGCTTCGCCGCCCACCAGCGTCACCATCTGATCGAACGTGATGTTTTCGTCGTGCGTGCCGCGGAAGCTCTTCGTCGCCGGCGTGAAAATCGGACGGCTCAGCCGGTCCCCCTCCCGCAAGCCCGGCTCGATTTTCACCCCGCACACCATCCCCGTTGCCACGTAATCCTTCCAGCCCGACCCCGCCAGGTATCCGCGCACCACGCACTCGATCGGATACATCTGCGCCCGCGTCACCAGCATGGAACGATCCTTCAGCTCCCTGCGGTACTTCCACACCTCCTCCGGAAATTCCTTTACATTCGATGCGACCACGTGATTCGGAACGATATCGCGCAGCATTTCGAACCAGAACAGCGAAAGCTGCGTCAGGATCATGCCCTTGCCTGGAACCCCCGTGGCCAGAACATGATCGAAAGCCGAGATCCGATCCGTCGCCACCATCAGCAGGTATTCGCCCAGCGCATAAATGTCGCGAACCTTGCCGCGGGCAACCAGCGTCAGATTGCGGAAGTCGGTCTCGAGCAGCGCTTTCAATTCGGCAAACCCTTCCCGCGGCTTCACTGCGCACTGGTGAGCCGTTGCTGTTTCGCAGGACTCCATTCGCCGAGGCTGTAGCCGGACTTCAGCTCGTGGGTCGAAGCGGCGAGTCCCGCGGGAGACGATGGAATCAAGCTGAAATCCGATTGTGCGATTGACGCTGCGCTTTGTCAACGCTG
>JASHPM010000186.1 GCA_030038115.1 Acidobacteriaceae bacterium
GCCTCTTCCTGGCTCGCGCCCAGCGTGCCTGCCATGTGTGGCAGGGCGACGTTGGCAATGGAGGTGTCCAGTACCTCCATAAACGTCGCCATGGTGACCGTCAGCGCCACCAGCCAGGGATTATGGCTCGGCTTCCAGTTGGCCTCGTCGTAATGCAGTTCCGCCAAATGACCGTCCGTGTCGTGCAGTGATTTTCCGGTACCCCGTCCCGGGCGCAGTTCTAATGAGACCCTGAAGTCTTCGCAGACAGTTGCAGAAGCCACAAGGGCGGGCGATGAGTGCTGAATGGGACAGTGTTTAGATTAGCAGCAGCGAAACTAGGATTCCGGCTGCCTATGGTGAACCCGGCAGCGAAGCCGGATCGTGTTGCCACGAAGACCGATGAGTCGGGCGCCCGGCTATTTCCTGACCGCGCCGGCCTTCTGCTCCACAAACGCGATCTGCCGCTTAATCAGCTCGGCATCAGGCCCCTGGGGAACATAGGTCAGGCTGTTGCGAAGATGATCCAGCGCTCCCGAAAAGTCACCCTTGTTAACCAGCGTGAGGGCCAGCACGTCCTCGGCATTCTTCACGTTGTGCTCCGGATCCATAGCCAGAACGTGCTCCGCGCTGGTGCGCGCAGCCTCATTCTTCCCCAGCCGGTAGTCCGCAACGGCATTTTCATACCAAATCCGCGGCGTCCCGGCAGGATCCAGTTCCAGCGCGCGCGAAGCCCATTCGCTCGCTTCCTGCCAGTTCCGGCTCTGAATCGCGATCACAGCCAGCCAGACGCACGGCGGGACGAACCGCGGATCCGCGGTTTGCGCCTGTTTGAGCGATGCAGTTGCCGCCTTTATGTCCGTCGGTGCCTGCAGCCGGCCCAGCAGATACCATGCCTCCGCGAACTTCGGGTCTATTTTGACCACCTGTTCCAGGTTGCTCTTTGCTCCATCGCTGTTGCGATGCGACCACTCCTCATGCGCCTTCTGGAAGTATTTCTGGGCCTCTGGCGAGGGCGGCCCAGTCACGGTGCTGATGTCGGTGCCCGGCGCATCCTCCTGTGGAGTCAGATTAATGTCCTGAAGGAATGGCTTGTCCCTCAAAACCTGCTCCGTGATTGTGTCTGTCGTCGAGCGATAGCCGGCCAGCTCCGCACGAACTGCGCAGCCCACATAATGCTGCTCCATTTGCCGGCGCACGTCGCCATCCAGTGTATAGGCGGTCGGAAGATTCACTCTCGTGATTGCGAACTTCCCATCGGCGCCAGCACCGGTGGTCAGATCGGTCTTCCCCGCGGCGCAGGAAATGGCGATCGTAATTGGCTCCCAGAGAAGCGGATTCCCTTCGACGACAACCTTCCCCCAGATCCCGGAACCGGCCACCACGCCCTCTGGAGAGTTCGCCATATAGCCGATGTACCCCAGATCTTCCACGGAATCGGGCCGCGCAGTCTGACTAGTCCCACCCCCGGTGGGAATCCCCTGCGCCCGAGCCGAGGCAACCAAAAACATCAGAAAAGAGAGAACAAGGAAGAGAAGGAAAGCAGATTTGGTTTTCATTGGCCAGCCCCACAAACCCTCCATTATCGCGCATTGGGTGGCTCCATTCCAGGCTATTCTGGGGGCGATGCGCGTTGGTCTACTCTCCCTGGTACTGTTGTTGTCCGGGACATTGCACGGGCAGAACACCTCTCCCGATCAGCTCCTCAACCGCGCTATCGAAGAGCAGCAGAAGGGAGATTTTGCGGCAGCCATTCGCGATTATCGGGCGGTTCTGGCGCTGCGGCCCGATACCCTGGCTGCTCGCGTCAACCTTGGCGCCGCCTTGGCCCACACCGGGCAACTCGACGGCGCTATTGCCCAGTATCAGGCAGCCCTCAGGCTGGCTCCGCAGCTCGGCTCCGTTCATCTGGATCTTGGCCTTGCCTGGTCACGAAAAGGCGATCTGCCGCATGCTTTGGAGCAGTTCGAGGCAGCTCATCGGGCTGACCCCCACGAGGTCCGCGTCGCGATTCTCCTCGGCGACGCGCAGGCCAGGTCAGGCAAAGCCGCCGATGCGGTAGCGATGTTGACGCCCCTGGAACCGGCCAACGCCGGCAATCCCGATTTCGAATATGCGCTGGGCGAAGCGCTGATCCGCGGCGGCCATCCTCGCGACGGCGCCGCCCGCGTCGAGAAATCCGCCGCCAGGACCAACAGTGCCGATGCCTGGATGCTCGCCGGCTCCACGTTGCTTGACCTCAACGAGTTCGCGCAGGCTCGTCGCGACCTCGATAATGCCATGCGCCTTGATTCCTCTCTGCCCGGCCTTTGTACCCTCGACGGAACGGCGCGCGACAAGGATGGCGATGCCAGGGCCGCGGAACCGGCATTTCGTGAGGCTCTCCAGCGCAACCCCAATGACTTTGACGCCAACCTGTACCTCGGAGCGATTCTCTACCAGCAGCGCAATATGGACGAGGCAAAGAAGTACCTGGACAAAGCGCTGGAGCTGAACCCGCAGTCCACCATGGCCCGCTATGAATCCGCCATGTGGAAGAGCACCTCGGGCGACTACCAGGCCGCCGCCGACCAGCTGGAGAAGCTTGTCGCCGACGATCCGCAGTGGCTGGAGCCCCACGTCGAGCTGGCAACCCTGTATTACCGCCTCCACCGCCCCGCCGATGGGGCTCGTGAGCGCCAGATTGTCGACAAGCTCACCGCGCAGCAACAGCAGCAGGGACCCGGTAAGTAGTTTTTATCGCGCGGCGGCAGGTTTTGTGGCTTCCTGAGCTTTGCCCACGCCTGGTTCCGTAACCTTCAGCACCTGATCGGCCTGCACATTGGTGAGCGTCTGCACCGTGCCTGACGGCCAGTGGATTTCGACGATCTCGGCTTTTGTATCCGGCCCGAGGCCAAAGTGTACCGGCCCATCGCTCGACGACGCGTAGCACACGCTGGTCGTCATATGGTTGTACTGTGCGCCCACGGTCGCACTCACCACCTTGATGCGCGCCCCAATCCCGTCACGATTGCTCCGTGTCCCCCGCAGGGCGACATCCAGCCAGTGCCCGGAGTGCTCACTGCGGTTCATCCAGATCTCGGCCGGAGCTGCAAGCGCGGTCGTCACCACATCTACCCGCCCGTCGCCGTCAAAATCCCCCAGCGCGCAGCCCCGATGACGGGCAGGCGGAGCCGCAGTCAACCCAGCCTCCTCCGTCAGCGCGGCCCATTTTCCGCTCGCCCCCAAATTGCGAAAAACCGTGTTGTTCTGCGCGATCTCGGTTCCCGGCAACGGCTGCGACTCCACATGCCCGCGCGTCACGAACAAATCTTTCCAGCCGTCATTGTCGAAGTCGTAGAGGGCGGCGCCGTAGCCCGACATCTTCATCGTCAGATCGCGCATACCGCTGGGGGTGGTCACCTCGCGAAAATCGCCCTTACCGGTGTTCAGAAAAAGTGGGAAGGTTTGGTTGTTGAGCGCCACGAAAGCGATATCCGGATATCCGTCGTTGTTGAAATCGCGAAAATCCAGTCCCATGCCTGAGATGAACTGCCCCCCCTCCGGCAGCGCAACCCCGGCGTCGAACGCAACCTCTTCGAATTTGTTGCCCAGATTGTGAAAGAGGAAGTTGTACTCGGCGTCGTTCGTCACAAAGAGGTCTTGTTTGCCGTCAAGGTCATAGTCGGCCATGCCCACCCCCATGCCCTTGCCCACCTGATCGCGAATCCCCCATTCCTTCGATACGTCGCGAAACGTACCGTCCCCGTTGTTCAGAAACAACCGGTTTGGCTGACCTTTGTAGTAGCGGGGATGGCAATAATCCGCGATATCTCCAAAGTGACAGAGAGGCTGCGCGCCATAGCTCCACTGCATGTAGTCCACGATGAACAGATCCAGCAGCCCGTCGTTGTTCACGTCGACCCACACCGCGGCTTCCGCCCACAGCGGCCCATATTGCGGATCGTTCGAATCCCCCAGCCCCGCCTTTTGCGTCACATCCGTGAAGGTCCCGTTGCAGTTGTTGTGGTAAAGCGTGTTCCGGTACACGCCGGCGACAAAAATGTCCGGGCATCCGTCGTTGTCGTAGTCGCCCACCGCGACCCCGATGTCGTATCCCGACCCAGCCACCCCGGCCGCGTCCGTTACGTCCGTGAAGGTACCGTCACCGTTGTTGCGAAAGAGTCGGTCGCGATACTTCGGATCGTCCTTCTTCAGCGTTGCGATATTCGCGCCATTAGTAAAGAAAATGTCCGGCTTGCCGTCTCCGTTGTAATCGAAAACGGCCACTCCGCCCGCCATGCTTTCCGGCGCATTCTTCGCCGGCGTCTCATCGTTTTCGAGGCGAAACGGAATCTTCCTGAGCTCAAAGCGAATGGGACTCGGAGCGGGGGCGGCGTGAACCAGAAGCAACGCGGCTGCTGTCAGACACACCACGAGCGCCGCAGGCCGTAGAAATCCGGAAGGGAGCATGCTCCTGCAAACTATATAAAGAAGGGGTGGCTTGCGCCACCCCTTCCGGTGAGGACTTCAAAGTCTCTTAGAAGTAGTACTTCGCGGAGAACGTCATCAGGCGTTGCCCGGTTGTGAACAACGGCTTGCCGCTGGTGGAAACGTTGACCGGTGGCGCTCCCAGGCAGGCGGCGGTGCAACCGCCACTCGGCTCGAAGTTGATCTGGTCGTCGCTGTTGCTGCCGTTCAGATCGAACTGCGGCAACGGGTGGTTGATGAAGTTCTGGCCCTGGATACGAAGCTCCAGTCTCTGGCTTTCCCGGGTGGGGAAGCTCTTGAAGATGGACAGATCGTTCGTATAGTAGGCCGGCAACCTCATGTACGGCCAGTGCGTCGGTCCCTCCACGCCGATCGTGCTGGGCGCTGCGAAGCAGCTCGCGTTGTAGTAGAAGCCCGATTTCCTTCCGGCATCCGGGTTGCAGGTCAGCAGCGGCATAAGATCATTCACCGAAGCTGTGCCCAGCCAGCTCGACGTGCTCATCCCGCTCGCCGGCAAACCGTTGGGCATGGTGAACAGCGTGCCGCCCGATGAGGCCGACGGGTAGTTCGCATTCAGGTTGGTCAGGTTCGCCGGGAGGTACGCTCCGCTCTGATACTGGTTCCACCCGGAGAGCTTCCAGTCATTGATGGCCGTGGCCAGAAGCCGGTTCCCATGGATCGGCCGCGGCAGGTTGTAGATGTACCAGATGTTGAAGATGTTGGTGTGATCGTAATCCAGCGGGCCATAGTTGTCCCCAAGGACATACGGCCACACCGTCGCTCCGTTGCCGGAGCCATTCGAAGTATCACCGTCCCAGATGCCCATCACCTTGCTGAAGGTATAGTTCGCCTGGAAGTTGAGCAGCGCGCCGTTCTTCCTCCACGACGCCTGCATCGAGTTGTACTTCTCATAGCTCTGGTGCGTTAGCAGGTAGACGTTCCCGTAGTTGTGCATCGGCCGGAAGTCAACCTCATTGCAGCCCGGCGTTGCACTGGACGGCGCGTTCGGCGAGCACAGGGCCCCCGTGAGCGGATCCG
>JASHPM010000187.1 GCA_030038115.1 Acidobacteriaceae bacterium
ACCAGCGTCCGCACGCCCATCCGCCCCAGCACCCGCACTGGAAACGTCACTTCCTCCGAGCTGTATCCCTCATACGCGTGCACGCGCCCCTGCATCACTGCCACCGGCACTGCCGCGACCTTCCCGATCACCAGTTTCCCGCCGTGCCCTGGCACCGTCGATCGCGGAAAATGCGGAATCTCCGCGAACGGAATCGCTGTCGCACCCTCCAGTTGCTCGGCAAACGCCCCCAGCCCTGACCCCAGGACGATGGCAATTCGCGGCCGCAACTCGGTCCGCCGCGCTACAAACTCCGCCGCCGCATTCGCCTTCTCAAAAATTGTGCCTGGCATAGTTACTAAATTCGGCTTACTTGATCAGAATCCCCACAATCGACGCCGACATCAGGTTCGCCATCGTCCCCGCCAGCATCGCCCGGAAGCCCAGCTTCGCCAGGTCGTTTCTCCGGTTCGGCGCCAGCGCCCCAATCCCGCCAATCTGAATCCCAATCGAGCTCAGGTTCGCGAACCCGCACAGTGCAAACGTCGCCACCGTCACCGACCGCGCCGCCAGCGCGCCCGTCTTCGCCAGGTTCCCGAGATATGTGTACGCGACCAGCTCGTTCAGCACCATCCGCGTGCCCAGCAAATTGCCCACGGTCGGCGCATCGTGCCAGGGAATCCCGATCAGCCACGCAATCGGCGCAAAGAAGAATCCCAGAATCGCATCCAGCGAATGCGGAAACGGAATGTGATGCCACCCCAGCCAGGTATGCAGCCCGCCCAGAATCCCGTTCACCAGCGCAATCAGCGCCAGAAACGAAATCAGCATGATCCCCACGTTGAACGCCAGCCGTCCCCCGTCGATCGTTCCTCGCGCAATCGACCCAATCAGGTTCTCGTCCTTATGTTCGGCGCTCTCGGGAATATGCACCACGCCCTCGGTCGCCGGCTTTTCCGTCTCCGGCACCAGCATCTTCGAAATTAAAATCGTTCCCGGCGCCGTCATAATTACCGCCGCCAGCAGACTGCTCGCCGAAATTCCGTACAGAATGTACGCCGCCATAATCCCGCCCGAAACATGCGCCATCCCGCTTGTCATGATGGTCATCAGCTCCGAGCGCGTCGCGTCCGGCAGGAATGGACGAATCGTCAGCGGCGCCTCCGTCTGCCCCATGAAGATGCTCGCCGCCACATTCAGGCTCTCCGCGCCCGACACCTTCATCGTCCACTGCATCGCTTTGGCGAAGCCGCGAATCACCAGCTGCATCACGCCCAGGTAATACAGCACCGCAAAGAACGCCGAGATGAAAATGATCGTCGGCAGCACTTGAAACGCGAAGAAGCTCGTCCCGAACGTCGACCCAATCTTCGAGGTGTGCGCGCCCAGATCGCCGAACACGAAGCTCGACCCCGCAAAGGCGTACGCCAGCAGCGTGTTCACCGCGTCGCCTGCCGCGTGCATCACCTTCTGCCCCACCGTCCACTCCACCACGCACACCGCAAACAGAATCTGCAGCCCCAGCCCCCACGCCACGGTGCGCCACCGGATCGCCCTGCGGTTGGTGGAAAAAATCCAGGCCAGCGCCAGCATCGTCAGCAATCCCAGCACACCCGTGAATCGAGCCAATTCGTTCTCCTCAGGTTTTCTGGCAATTCTATGGGCGCGACTGGGTTTTCAGGTAAGAATCTTTGTTGTCCGCCGAGATAATCTCCCGCACCAGCGGCGGCGCAGCCGCCGGCGCGTCTCCAATCGTCAGCGCCTGCATCAACAGCTGCTCCGGCTCCGCAAAACGCGCCTCATCCCCGGCGAACAGCGTCGCCAGCGTTTGACCAGCTTCCACCTTCGCGCCCAGCTTCACATGCATCTCCAGTCCCGCATGTGCCTCCACCGGCTCACCCGCGCGTTCCCGCCCCGCGCCCAGCCTCTGCACCGCCCATCCGATCTTCGTACAGTCCGCGGACACAAAATATCCGCTCCGCATCGCACGAAATTCCCGCCGGAACTTCGGCGTGTGAAATCCCGCGCCTCCATCCAGCGCCTTCACATCGCCGCCCTGCGCCGCAACCATCGCGCGAAAGATGCGCAATGCCGATCCATCCGTCAGCTTTTCTTCGGCCAGCTCGCGGCCTGCTTCGGCGCTCCTCGCCTTTCCGCCCAGATAGATCATCCACCCTGCAAGGGTCAGCGAAACCTCCCGCAGATCCTCGCTCAGCGGATCGCGCTCGCCGCCGAGCAGCGCCATTGCCTCCATCACTTCCACCCAGTTCCCCGCAAACCGCCCCAGCGGCTGGCTCATGTCCGTCAGTACCGCCACCGTCCGCGTCCCCGCGCGCTCGCCCGTCTCCACCATCAGCGCCGCCAGATACTGCGCGTCCTTTTCATTGCGCAAAAATGCCCCCGAACCCGTCTTCACGTCGATCACCAGCGCATCCAGCCCCGCTGCCAGTTTCTTGCTCATGATCGACGCGCAAATCAGGTAAGGACTCTCCACCGTTGCCGTGCGATCCCGCAGGCTATACAGCTTCCGGTCCGCCGGAACCAGGTTGCGCGACTGGCCGACAATCGAAACTCCGCACTTCTCCAGCACCCGCCGCATCTCGGCAATCGAAAGCTGCGTCTGGTACCCCGGTATCGACTCCAGCTTGTCCAGCGTTCCGCCCGTATGTCCCAGCGATCGTCCGCTGATCATCGGATCGGCCAATCCCGCCGCCGCCGCAATCGGCCCCACCAGAAACGACGTCTTATCCCCCACTCCACCCGTCGAGTGCTTGTCGACTGTCTTCCGCCCCAGGCCCGTGTGATCCAGAACCTCGCCCGAATACCGCATCGCCGTGGTCAGCGTGTCCAGCTCGGCTAAGGACTGCCCCCGCAGAAACACCGCCATCAGCCACGCCGACAACTGCTCCTCCGGGATCGTCTCCCGCGCCGCACCTTCCACCAGAAACCGAATCTCTTCGGCGCCCAGTTCTCCGCCGTCCCGCTTCTTCCGGATCAGGTCGACCGCATGCGGCGCCGCGCTCATCGGCCGCCGTCCTGCGGCTCAAAGGTAAAGCTGCACGGAAAAATTTCCGCAAACGATCGCGTCTCCGGTCCGCTCTCGCCCGGGAAGCACACTACCGCATCCGCGGTTACAAATTCGCTCAACACCTGGCGGCACGCCCCGCAGGGCGGACTCGCCGCGCCGTTGCGGTTGGCCACCGCAATCGCCCGGATCCTTGGCCCCGCGCCCCGTGCGCTGATGGCTCGAAACAGGGCATTCCGTTCCGCACAGCTCGTCAAACCGTACGAAACATTCTCGACATTGCAGCCCGTGACTACCGTTCCGTCCTCGAAAAGCAGCGCCGCTCCCACGTAAAACTTCGAGTAGGGAGCGTAGGCGTGCGCCGCCACTTCGAGAGCGGCTTCCCGCAGCCGCTCCAGCGTCGCTAAATCGATGGGTGCCATGCGTCTCTGAGGCTATCTGCTTCGGTCCCGGGGAGCAACATTCCTCAAGTTCCCCCCGCTCCTTCCGATAACCAACTCGTGGACGACCTGACTCGCGAATTCCTGCTCGAAAGCCAGGAAGGGCTGGACCGCATGGAGCGGTGCCTCACCGACCTGGAGACGCGCCCCGGCGACACGGAGCTGCTGGCGGAGATCTTCCGCTCCGTGCACACCATCAAGGGCACCACCGGCTTTCTCGGCTTCAGCCGCCTCGAAGCCCTCTCGCACGCCGGTGAGAATCTTCTCGGCCTGCTGCGCGAGGGTCAGCTGGCGGCCAATCCCGGCATCGTCAGCGGCCTGCTCGCGCTCATGGATATTCTGCGCGGCGTTCTTCGCTCCATCGAAACCAGCGGAGCGGAAGGCGAAAGCCAGCAGCAGGACGCCGCCATGATCGCGCGCCTCGAGAGCCTGCAGCGCGGCGAAGCCTCCGTCACGGTCGCCGAACCGGAAGTCGCCGCGGCCGTTGCCGCGCCCGCTCTCCCCGGTAAGCCACGCAAATCCCGTGCCGGAAGCAAGCGAATCCCGCGCCCCAGACATTCCGATGTGCAAAGTGCGCCTCCCCCGAACGAACCCGGAGAGGCAGGGCCGCCCCGGGACATCGAAGCCGCTCCGCGGGACCCGGAACCGGAACCTCGATCCGTTCCCGCCAGCGCCGCTATCGCTTCGGTTCCCGCGCGGCCCGCGACTGAAGCCTCCGCGCCGCTGGCGCCGGAAGCTCCGGCCGCTTCCACGCCCGGCACCGCCGACTCCACCCTGCGCGTCGATGTCGAGCTGCTCAACCGCATGATGAACCTCGTTGGCGAGCTGGTGCTCACCCGCAACCAGATCCTGCAGGCCACCAGCACCGACGCCGGCTTCGCCGTGCTCGGACGCCGTCTCGACATGGTCACGGCCGATCTCCGCGAATCGGTCATGAAGGCGCGCATGCAGCCCGTCAGCCACGTCTTCTCGCGCTTTCCCCGCCTCGTCCGCGACCTCGCGCTCGCCCTCGACAAGCGCGTTCGCCTCGAGATGGAGGGTCAGGAGACGGAGCTCGACAAGAGCCTCCTCGAAGCCATTCGCGATCCCCTCACCCATTCCATCCGCAACTCCATCGATCATGGGATCGAGATGCCCGCCGTACGCGTCGCCCAGGGCAAACCGGCCGAGGGTGTCGTGCGCCTCCGCGCCTGCCACGAAGGCAGCCACGTGATCGTCGAGGTCCACGACGACGGCGCCGGCATGAGCATCGAAAGGATTCGCCAGAAAGCCATCGAGCGCCAGCTGGTCCCCGCGCAGCGCGCCGAGCTCATGAACGAGCGCGAAATCCTGCAGCTCATCTTTCTTCCTGGCTTTTCCACAGCCGCCACCGTCACCAGCGTCTCCGGACGCGGCGTCGGCATGGATGTGGTGCGCACCAACGTCGAAAAAATCGGCGGCAAAGTCGAAGTCGACAGCCACGCCGGCAAAGGGACCGTCCTGCGCCTGCGCATCCCCCTCACCCTCGCCATTATTCCCGCCCTCATTGTGCACAGCCGCGGACAGAACTTCGCCGTTCCCCAGGCCTCGCTCACCGAATTGGTGCACATGAGCGCCGGGGAGACCGACAGCCGCATCGAGCGGCTCGAAAACGCCGCCCTCTATCGCCTCCGCGGCCGCCTGCTGCCACTCGTCTTTCTCGACCGCCTGCTCCAGC
>JASHPM010000188.1 GCA_030038115.1 Acidobacteriaceae bacterium
GCTGCCCGCACGCGCAGCCTGGCCCTGGTGTCGGCGATCCCGGCCCGGCGCTCTGTGCAGCTAGCCCCAGCGTCAGCACCATCGCCGCGACCAGCGCTCCGCTCCTCATCCCGCTCGCCATCGTTGCTACTCTTCTTTCTTTGCTGTCCTGAACATCGCGATCGCTTCGATCTCCACCAGCAGCTCCGGCCGGCACAACTTTGCCTGAATTCCTGTCGACGCCGGCAGCGGATCGAGCCCCAGCTCGTGATAGAACGCCGTCCGCTCCTCGTTGAACGCCTCGTAATCGCGGTCGATGTCGCGCAGATAGCAGCTGGTGCGCACGATGTCTTTCCACGTCGCTCCCTCGCTCGCCAGCAGGCCCGTGATGTTAGCGAAGGTCCGCCGTATTTGCGCGCGCAAATCGCCGATGTGCACGCTCTTCCCGGCCTCATCGATGCTGGCCGTCCCCGAGATCAGCAGAATAGTCAGGCCGTTCAGGTCGATCCTCATGCCGCGCGAAAACGAGCTCGGCTTCGCATAGGCATAGGCCTCGTTCAAAACTCCATGATTGGTAATGGCGCGCTTCTGAATCGGCGCGTGTCCAAGGGCCTCCAGTAATTCCGCAACTGCGCTCATGGTCGAACTCCTTATGGTTGATAAACTCCGTGACTTAATCCCTTAGCGGTCGCAACCCACAGATCGCGCCCCTGAAAATCGATCCCCAAAACGTAGTTATGCGCGGGCGCCGTCTCGACTGGAATCTGCGTCACACGTGCCTGCGCGTCGCGCACCATCATCTCGGGCTTCCCGATGTCGAGCGCCGGCCGATAGACCGCCCAGTTCGTGCCGTCGTAGTATGCAAGCCCCTTGTCCGTGCAGAACCACGCGCGGTTACGATCGACACCTTTAATGAAGTTAATAAAGTTACTCGGCAACCCGCTGTCTTTGGTCAGGAAGTTATGCCAGTAGCGTCCGTCGTAGTGACTCGCTCCGAAGTAAGTCGCGGCCCAAACAACTCCATCCACATAACTCACTGACGTCACAATTTCGTGGATCAGTCCCTGATCCTTCAGCAGCACGATCTCGTTTTCGCCGTCCGGATCGTCGTACTTATCCCACACGCCGGTCTTCTGATTGAACTCCAATAGCCCACTGCCCCAAATCGCGTAGTAGACCTTGTCGGGCGCCGCCGAAACGCCGTAGGCCCAGATTTCAGTCATGGGCGTATTGCGCTCGTTGTAGAGCGACCACTCTCCGGTCCGCGTGTTCAGACGGCATGCCCCCGCCGCCGTCGCCACCCACACGTTCTCGCCCTCGATAGAGACCCCATAAACAACGTCGTTACTCAGCCCGGAATTCAGCTGCGTGTAGCTGTCGATTCGCCCCGCCGAAATGCGGCTCAGTCCGCCCATCGTCCCCGCCCACACATCGCCGGTGCGCTTGTCGAGCGCCAGAGACAGTACCGCGCGATGCGCCAGCCCATCCGCTGTCGTGTACGTCTTCCATTGGCCGTTCTCGTACTCCGCCAGCCCGTTATTCGTCCCAGCCCACACTCGATCGCCGTCCACAAGAACCGCGAACACGTGATCGTCCGGCAGCCCATTCGCCGTCGTGAAATTCTCGAAGCGAAAGCGCGGCATTGCCGGCACGCCCTGCGTCTGCGTGTCCGCATGAATCTTCCGCCCCGGTCGCGCGCTGGTCTGAGCCGCCAGGCCCATCGCCCCAACCGCCAGCAAAACCCCGACGATCGCCGCTTTCTTCATCGCGTCCTCAGGTACTCCACCAGATCGTTCAGCTCATCCTTGGTCAGGTCATTCGTCCGCCCATGCCGGTCGTGCGGGTTGTAGACGGTCCAGATTTCCTCGAGCGACTTCGCCGAACCATCGTGCAGATACGGCGCCGTCAGCGCGAGGCTCATCAGCTGCGGCGTGTCGAGGAGGCCGCTGTTGTCGGTCGGCTTTCCCGTTCCCACATCGAACGATTTTTGGCTTGTTCCTTTCGGCCCGCTGTGACAATAGCCACACTGGTTGCTCTGCGGGATCGGCTGCCCCAGCTTGTCTATCGTGCGATAAAAAACCGCCCGTCCGCGCTCCTGCGCCGGCGTCAGCACCCCGTTGGCTGCGCGCCAGCGATTTGGACGCGAGGGCAGGCTGCGGATGTACAGCACCAGATCGGTGAGCGTGCGGTCGTCATAGTTCTGCGAGCGCCAGAAATACATCTCTGTGCGGATCCCGCATTCCTTCACCAGCGTCGGATTTCCGCCGTTCCACTTAAACGGCTCGGTCCCGCGCAGGTCCTCGATCAGCCGGTTGTCGACAATGTCCCGCCCAAACCCATCCGGCTCCAGGTCCCACTGCAGCCCGTCGAAGGTCGAGTCGATATGGCAGTTCGAGCATCCGAACTGACCCTGAAACGAATAGGCCTTATAGAACGTCTGCTCACCGCGCCGCAGTGCCGACACCTTCTCCGGCCCCGCCAGTTTGATGGTCTGCGTCACGCGGTTCGCTCGCGTATCGATCACGCTGATCGTGTCGTCCAGCCGATTGGCGACATAGAACTTCGCGCCATCGCGACTTAGAGCTGCTCCGCGCGGATTTTTCCCCACCGCAATCCGACCAACCACATAGTTAGCGCTTGCCGACAAATCCTCCGCGAATGGCTCCGGATGCTCACGGATATACGCCAGCATCTTTTTTGTATCAATCACAGTGACGCAATCCGACCCTCCGTGCGTCACATAGATGCGCGACTTATCGGGAGCAATCGCCACACCGAACGAATAGGCGTAATACCGGTCTAACTCGTCCAGCGGAACCTCGACGCTGCGCCCCACGTCCGCCCCGAAAACCGTCAGCGTGTCGACAAAGGCCCATCCATGTTCCACATGCGCCAAAGGCACCAGATTTTTCGGATGCAGCTCTGCCGCGACCCCCAGTTTCCCGTCGCGCGAAATGGCCACATGGAAAACCCCGGCAATGTTGGGCAGCAGCAACCGGTCGACCACCTGCGCCCGCCCCGGATCGATGACCGTGATTTCCGATTTTGGCGGCGTCCGGTGCGGCGTCGGATTCGGATAGACGTGCGTCACATACAGCCGGCTGCCGTCCGCTGCCATCGCCAGATAACTTGCCCCCCGCCCGGCCTCCAGCGTCAGCTTCTCCGCGCCCGTGGCCGCATCCAGCACCGTCACGTTGTTGCCGATGCGATCGGCGACAAACAACGTCTTCTCCGCGCGATCCTCAGCCACGCTCGATGGCTCAAATCCCGCCGCCCACGTTGCCTTCACCTGGCCCGATTGCGTATCGATGACGGTGACCGTATCGTCCCAGGAGTTGGCCACAAAGAGCCGTCGTCCGTCCGGCGAAAAAGAGAACCCACGCGGCTGCCGCCCCACCGGAATCGTCTGTAACACCTGGCCCGTCGCCGCCTCCAGCACCCGCACCTGGGCTGTATCCTGGCAGAGCACGTACAGCCGCGCCCCATCGGGCGACAGCAGCACCTCCAGCGGCGAGGCGTAGCCTTCCTGCTCCACCTCCGACAGCTGCGCATTCACCGTCGCCGCCGGCTTCCACAGCGCGGACCAACACATCCAGGCCGCGCAGATTGTCGCGATGGCAAACCGCCGTCTCATTGCGGCTCCTCCACGGTCAGCACCTGGTCCACACTGACATGAGCCAGCGTCTGTTCCCGCCCGCTCGGCCAGTGCACGACAATCCTGTCGATCTTCTCCGCCGCACCCAGCCCAAAATGCAGCCGCCCGTCGTCCTGCGACAGATACCCCGACGACGCCACGCGCTCCGCCACCTGTTCGCGCCCGCCGGCCCACACCTCGACACGGGCGCCGATCCCGTCGCGATTGCTGCCGCTGTGATTCTTCTCGGTTCTCGAGCCCTGCAGCCGGATCGCAATCCAATGCCCCGTCCCCGTCGACACGTTGTGCAGCAGCGTTCCCCTCGCGCCCAGGTTCACGACAAACGCATCCACCTTTCCATCGTTGTCGTAATCTGCGAAACACGCTCCCCGCGCTACCGTCTTTGTGCTCAGCACAGCCCCGGCCGTCTCTGAGACATCCTCGAACCGGCCCTCCCCCAGGCCGCGAAACACCGAGTGCTCCTGCGTGATCATCTGGATCAGCCCGCCGTGAAGCACCATGATGTCCAGCCAGCCATCATTGTCGAAGTCGTAGACCCCCGTCCCCCAGCTCACATACTGCGCATTCGCCTGGGACAGCCCCGATGCAATCCCGATATCGTCGAACCCACCCTTGCCGTTGTTCCTCATCAGGCGGTTGTAATGCGCGTCACTCACCCACAGGTCGAGCAGCCCGCTGCCCGTGATATCCGCAAACACCGGCCCCATCGACGACGTCGCCTCGCCGTTCTGCCCGTAGGCCACCCCCGCGTCGCCCGCAATCTCCTCAAACGTCCCGTCGTGCTTGTTGTGGAACAGGAAGTTCTCCGTCCTGTCGTTGGCGACGTAGATATCCGGCCAGCCATCGCCGTCGAAGTCCGCCGCTGTCACTCCCATCGTGCGTCCGATATACGCGCCGATGCCGGACTTATCCGTCACATCGGTAAATGTGCCATCGCAGTTATTGTGGAATAACTTGTTTGTTTCTCCCTCATAGTCCAGCGGTCCCGGATAGTTATCCGCTGCATAGTAATTGCGATACTTCGGATCGAACTTTACGTAGCGTCCAACAAACAAATCCACGCAGCCGTCGCGGTCGTAGTCGAGCCACGTTGAACTGATCGCCCACCCGTCCACTTTGATCCCGGCCTTCGCCGTAACATCGGTGAATGTCCCGTTCCCGTTGTTGTGGTAAAGGATAACCTTCCCGTATCCGGTCACCAGCAGGTCCTCGTAACCGTCGTTGTCGTAGTCCGCCGCTGTCACCGCCACGCCGTACAGATCCGGATCCAACCCAGCTTTCTCCGTCACATCCGTAAATGTGCCATCGCCGTTGTTGCGATACAGATGGTTGTGCGGCGGCGGGTTCGGCGGGTCCTGCAGAGGCTTGGTAGTTATCGAAGCCGGCAGCGTTGTTCCGCTCAGCACGTAAAGGTCCGGCAGGCCGTCGTTGTTATAGTCGAACCAGATGCAGCCCGAGCCAGTCCCCTCCAGCAGAGAGCTGAGTTGGGCCGACCCAATACTGTGTGTGAAATCGATGCCCGCCTTAGCCGTCGCATCTTCGAACCGAATCGTCGACCTGGCCTCGGGCGTTTGCGACGCGCGCACCTCCTGCAGATTCCGAACCGGTTGCGATCCCAGCGGCGCCACCTGCCCCATCGCAGTGGCGCCCACGCTGGCAATTAGTAACAGCCGCAGTCGCATTTCAGTGGCCTCCCGCAACAACTGGGCCTGCGCGGCCCGTCAGATCCACCGGCGTCGTTGTCCGCAGCAACACTTCCGGTACGCGATTCTCCGGCGCGCGTTCCGGGCCTGTGTGGCAGCCCACACAAATGCGCTGTTCGCCGCGCCGCACCCAGAACCACCCATGCTCCTCGCGCAGCGTGTTCCCCGCCGCGTCCAGCAGAATGAATCGCAGCGGCCGGTCTCCCGTCGCCTGCACAAAGAACGATCCGTCCTTCTCCACCGGAGCCATCCCCAGCGAGACCACCTGCCCCGCATCGTCCTTCGTCTCCGCCCGCACGGCTGCCGGCACAAGGTGAAGCGCTCCGCTTCGCGACTGTCGCGCATCGAGCGCCAGCAGATTGCCGGTCTGCCAGTTGTGCAGCGCCGATGGATGCCGGTTCGGTACCGCTCGCGGCGCCACCACCACGGGTTCGATCAAATCCCGCTCCACATCCTGCGCGATGAGCTCCATCCCCGCCATGTCCGGCTTCCATGCCGCCAGTTCGTAGTGCTTTTGCCCGGGCCTGCGCAGGGCCAGCAGCCAGCGGCCATCCGGCATCTCCGCTACGTCGCCCGCATACTCACCGGCAGGAGCCGCCACAGGCGCTTCCTCTGCCCGCGCCGACGTGAATCGCGCCAGCCTATTTCCATGCGTGAACACGATGTCGCCGGCGCCTGCGGCCGCTGAATCCAGTCTCAGCTGCCGTCCGTGTTCGCGGCCCACTCCGTGATCGCAGCGCACACTCTCCACGCCGCTCCCATCCGCATACACCAGGAACATCTCGGGTGTCGCGCCCGCACCCAGCGGAAACCCCGACTCGAATAACACCCGCCCATCGCGCAGCACATCGTCCGGCACAAAATTCCCCGGCAGGTATGTCAGCTGCAGCGGCGCCGACCCATCGAGCCCCACCGTCTCCAAAGCAAACCCGCCCGCCTCTTTCCACGCGTAAACCAGCCGCCCATCCGGCATCCACAGCGGCCGAATCAAGTCTCTGCTCCCAGCCAGCACCAGCCGCGCCTCTCCACCCTCAGCGGCAACTTCCCAGATTTGCCATGGATCGCCCACGCTCTTTTTCCCGCTGAACAGCACTGTCCTCCCATCGAACGACACGCTGGCATCGGCGCTCGCAACAAAGCCCGGAGTGAACACCTGCGATCGCCCCTCCCGCTGCACCATCAGCTGCGCCCCCCGCGGAAAGCGCTCGTCTCCATGGAGTGCCGCGAGGGACTCATACGCCGGCGTCGCCGTATAGATCACAGCAACCGTCTCACTCTGCTTTTGAACTGTTCGGCCGGCTGGCATTGCCTGCTGCGGCAACCCATATACGACCGCCGCCAACAAAATCCCGCCTGCTGCGATCGTGGCTGCCGCGCGCCGGCTCATGCCACCGTCTCCAGCACGCAGCTGCGAGCACCTCGCAGCTCGCACCATGGAGTCAGATCCGCCATCATCGCGTCGAACTCGGCAAAGGTCAGCGACTGCTCGCCGTCGCTCCACGCCTTGTCCGGATCCGGATGCACCTCGACAAGCAGCCCATCGGCGCCCGCGGCCACCGCGCTCCGTGCCAGCGCCGGAACCAGACGACGCTGTCCCGCCGCGTGGCTCGGATCGGCGATCACCGGCAACCGCGCAATCTCCTTCAGCACCACGATCGCCGACACGTCGAACGTATTCCGCGTCGCCGTTTCAAACGTGCGAATCCCGCGCTCGCAAAGAATAACGTTGGGATTTCCGTAATCGACAACGCATTGCGCCGACCGCAGCAGGTCGGCCACCGTCGCCACCATTCCCCGCTTCAGCAGGATCGGCCGCCCTGTCTTCGCGGCGGCTTCCAGCAGAGCGTAGTTCTCCATGCTCCGCGAGCCAATCTGCAGGATGTCCGCGTACTCGGCGACCATCGGCGCGTCGGCCGCCGCCATCACCTCGGTTACGATGGCCAGCCCCGTCGCGGCACGCGCGGCCGCCAGAAGCTTCAGCCCTTCGAGACCCAGCCCCTGGAAGGCATACGGCGAAGTCCTCGGCTTGAACGCGCCGCCGCGCAGCACCCGTGCGCCCGCCGCCGCCACACGCTCCGCGGTTTCCAGCAGCTGCCGCTCGGTTTCCACCGAACAGGGGCCAGCCATGGTGACAAATTCGTCGCCGCCGATCTCAACGCCGCCGGCACACACTACCGCCCTCTCGTCGGGCGTGCGCTTCAGAACATCTGGTGCCTCCGCAAACTGGTCCTGCCAACTTCCGCCCACCTGGGCTCCACTTCTCTGGGGAACAGGTGAGGCTAAACCCGGCAGCCTCCCATCGCCTCCATCGAAAGGTGGATTTTCACCCTGACCCTGGTGTCGCGCGGCGGGTACTAACGGGTCATCAGCATTGTGTTCGCCCTGGCGTTCCGGGCTGCTAAGCGGCCGATTTTGGAGTTGTTCCGCCATGGCTCGCTCCCCACGCTCTTAGCGCGGACCACCCGCTCCGCTCTGCGCCTGCGCCCGATACCGCGCGAGGTTCGCCTCCAGCGACGCCGCCAGCGTACCGTTCTGCTGCTGCCGCGCCAGATCCAGAGCCGCCAGCGCCGTCGCAACCGCTTCGCTAAACCGCCCTGTCTCCGATTGCATCGCCGCCAGCATCTGCAGAATCGCCGGATCCTGCCGGTTGGTCAGCCGCGCCGCCTCTGCGAACTGCGGCAACGCCTCGGCATACCGGCTCTGTGCCGCGAACACTCTGCCCAGGTTGTAGCGATATCCCGCGTCCTGCGGCGCCAGTTCCACGGCCTTCAGCAGGTGCGCCGTGGCTTCCTCCAGATTCCCCGCGTGCGCCAGCGCCACGCCCAGGCCGTTCTGCCCGTCCGGAGAATTGGGCATCGTCTCCAGCCCCTTCGTCAGCAGCTCCATCGCCTCCTGCGCATGCTCGCCCTCAGTTGCAAGCGCATTGCCCAGGTTGACCTCGGCCGACGCATTATCCGGATTGATATGCAGCGCGCTCTCAAAATGCTGCCGCGCTTCTTCCAGATTCCCCTCTTCCGCAAGCGCGCTGCCCAGGTTGTTTTCTGTCTGCGAATTGTGCGCGTTCAGTGTCAGCGATTTCCTGTACTCCTCAATCGCCTCGCTCATCCTGCCCGATCCAGCCAGCGCAATCCCCAGGTTGTTGTGCGCCCGTGCATCGCTGGGATCCAGCGAAACCGCCTTCTGCCACGCGGGAACCGCCGCGTCGTATTGCTTTTTATCCGAGAGCTGCACGGCCGCGTCGAAAAGCTTGTAGAAGTCCGTCGCCGGCGTGTCGATCCGCTCCAGCCCGCCCGGCGCCACGTTCACAAACTCGGGAATATTCACCGCCCGGTTCGACGCCGTCGCATTCTCCACCAGCAGCGCCGGGCTCGCGTTCCCGTTCTCATCGATGTGCGTCAGGTACAGCTCCGTATACAACGACGGGCTCTTCGACGAAAACGCCAGCCAGTGCCCGTTGGGCGACCATGTGTGCCACGAATTCATCACCGGCAGATTCGAGGCCAGCGGCCGCGCCGTCCCTCCCTCGAACGGCACGATGTACAGCTTGCTGTCCGGCCGCATCAGCAGACCGTTCCTGCACTCCACATAGACAATCCACTTCCCATCCGGCGAAACCTTCGGGAAGTTGTTGCTCATCCCGTTTTCCGACGCGCCCAGTACGCGCTCCGGCGTCCCACCCTTGCCGTCGTTGAACGGAATCCGGTACAGGTCGTACTGAATCTGCGTCTCGTTGGGATCGTTCGCGTAGGTCGCTGCCTTCTGTCCCGGTGCGTATGGATCCTTTGCCACCGCGCGCGAATAAACCAGGTATTTCCCGTCCGGGCTCCAGAACGCGCTCGTCTGCACGTAATTCGGATCGTCGGCGCCGGGCAGCGGCTGCAGCTTCTTGCTCTCGCGGCTGTACCACCCCAGCACGCCGCGCGTGGGAAAGAACACCTGCCCGAATCCGTAATTGCGATAGAACCCGTTGTACAGCCGATCCACCACGCGCGTGCCGTGCGCATGCGGCACGTCAATCGACGTGATCACGTAATTCCCGTCCGGCGACACCTGCGACATGAATCCGAAGCGCTTTTGCGCGCGCTCCTCGCTGAAAGCGCTCCAGTGGATCACGTAATCGGTGCTGATCGTGCTGATCGGCTTAATCGGAATCAGCGCGTACAGCCCCTTGTCGTTCTGCGGCCCGTCCACGTCGATGCCCAGCGTCTTCCCATCGCGCGACAGAGAGTGGCAATTCGCGCACGTCGGCAGTCCCGTCATCACCGTCTTGCTCTCGGCATCGGAAACGTAGCGCAGCTGCCACTTGATCATCGGCAGCACCGAATCCGGGAGCGGCTTGATCACGCCGCGCTCCTCGCTCTCCGGTGGCGGCGGAATCAGCGGCACATCCCGATACATAATCGGGGCGCCCACCGGATCGCTCGACGTCTGAATCCTCACCTGGCCGGTCGAAACCGCCTGCTTGTCACCCTTACTTCTGTAGCCGCTGAAACGAATCGTCGCCGGCCCGCGCTGTGTATGCTTCTTAATCTCTTCCCACGTTCTTGCATCCGGCCGCCACGTATGCGAATCCGCCTGCTCCGGGGTCAGCGTCGGCGGAACATAGCCCACCAGCGAATCGTCCACGGGACCGATGCGCATTTTCTCGCCGTCGGACCACAGCTTGATGCGCGGTTTTCGCCCCTCCTCGCTCACCTCGATCCGCCACACCGTCGCCTGGCTGTTCCCGTCGCGCCACTGGAACAGTGGCGGAGCAAAATCCACTGGAAACAGCGATCCCTCTCGCGGATACTCCACCGTGATCGCCGCATTCTGCGGAACACTCGCTCCCAGGTCGGCGCTGTGCGTCTCGAGGAAACGCGCAAACGCCGTAACCGGCGCGTTCGCCGGCGCGGGCGTGCTCTGCTGCCCGTAGGCCGCGAACAGTCCAAACGCCACGACCGACACCACTACTCGCTGGATCCTTGTCTTGATGGGGACCTCGCAGCCGGACCTGAGCCGATGCGCATTCTTATATGCGGCCCGGAAACTACCCGAACTCTAACGGCCCCAAAACAGGCTTGGCTGTGAGCGCCGTCACAAAATCCGGACCAAGGCCCCCAGGGTAGAATTCCGTGGAGGCGGTTCACCTGCTCAGAACCTACATAAACTACCCCAACCCCCACGCCACACTGCATGGTGATCCGGGCTGTGCGCAGATCAGAAAAATGCGTAAAGCGGACCAGCGAGTCGTAAGAATCGACCCGGCTTCATTCTGCGAAGAGATTGGAAAGATGAAGACGTCAGGTTTTCGATTCGCGGCCGAGCCGTCAATGAACGACGTCTGGCTGTCGATTGACTTCGATGACCCGGCATTCGAGGAAGGAGTAGCGACGTATGTGCTCAAAGTGTTGGCGCGGCGGTACCGACCACTGAAAGGCGTGGTCCCCAAGCGCCACTGTTGAGCTCTGTCAGACCCGCTTGCCTCCGAATACCATCGCTGCTATGAGCTCAAACGGCCCTAGGGAACAGATCCACCAGAAGGTCCAGGCGCAGTTCGGCGCGACCGCCGCGGCCTACACCACCAGCGCCGGCCACAGTGACCAGACCGTGCTCCATGCCCTCGTGGCCCTGGCCGCACCAAAGCCCAGCGACGTAGTCCTCGACATCGCAACCGGCGCCGGCCACACCGCTCTCGCCTTCGCGCCCCACGTGCGTCAGGTCGTCGCCTATGACCTTACCGAAGCCATGCTCGCCGAAACCGCGAAGAACGCCGCCCAGCGCGGACTCGCCAACGTCGTCACGCGCCAGGGACCGGCGGAGAAGCTTCCCTTCCCCGACGCCGGGTTCGACATCGTAACCGTGCGCCTCGCGTCACACCATTTCGCCGGCAACGCCGCCGCTGTTCATGAGATGGCGCGTGTCACGAAGCCCGGCAGCCGCGTCGTCGTCGTCGACAACTACGGCCCCGAAGACGAGGCTCTCGACGCCGAACTGCAGCACATCGAAAAACTGCGCGACGCATCGCACGTGCGCAGCTATCGCCTTGGCGTCTGGAGAAGATTCCTAGCGGATGCCGGCCTGACCATCCAGTGCGAAATCACCACCCACTACAGCGAAGGCCGTCGCGGCATGGACTTTGACGACTGGGTCCGCCGCTCCAAAACGCCGCCCGATCGCGTCGCCGAGCTGCGCCGCCT
>JASHPM010000019.1 GCA_030038115.1 Acidobacteriaceae bacterium
GACCCCTCCTTTTTCTACGCTCCGCACTGGTCGCCCGACTCGAAGCGCATTCTCTATTCCGACAAGAGACTCCATCTCTGGTACCTGGACGTCGACAACCCCCATCCCGTTCTGGTCGACACGGAAGACTACGAAGGCTTCGAGTTCGCCGGCAGCGCCACCTGGTCCCCCGACGGCAAATGGATTGCCTACCTCAAAACCCTGCATAACTTCATGCATGCCGTCTTCCTCTACTCCCTCGACACCCATAAAGCCACGCAGGTCACCGACGGCATGAGCGACGTCGGCAACATCGCCTTCGATCGCAACGGCAAGTATCTCTACTTCACTGCCAGCACCAACGTCGGACCCTCGGTCGCCGGCTTCGATCTTTCCAGCCTCGATCGTGCCGTCTCCAGCAGCGTCTACGTCGTCGTGCTCTCCAAAGACCTGCCCTCGCCTCTGCCCCCCGAAAGCGACGACGAAAAGGCGAAGGACGAAAAGCCAAAGGACGACACCAAACCCGCCGCGGACGACGCAAAGAAGACCGATGACCAGGCCGCGAAGGACAAGAAAGACGAAACCGCGAACAAGGAAAAGAAGGACGAAAAGAAACTGCCGGATGTGAAGGTCGACTTTGATGGCATCGATCAGCGCATTCTGGCGTTGCCCATTCCCGCCCGCAATTACGTCGATCTTCAGTCCGGCAAAGAAGGCGTCCTGTACATCGCCGAAGGCAGTGCGGTGGCCAACCCATCTCAGCGAAACGGGTCTGAAATTCATACACTGTGGCGCTTCTCTCTCGAAAAACGCGAAACCACCGAAGTTCTCTCCGGCATCGATGGCTTCACCATCTCCGCCAACGGCGAGAAGATTCTCTACAAGAAAGGCGATTCCTGGCTCATCGCCGCGGCTGACGACGTCAAGGAGAAACCCGGTAAGCCCCTCAACCTCGGCAATCTCCAGGCCGACATCGATCCCCGCGCCGAGTATCGCCAGATGTACCACGAGACCTGGCGCATCGAGCGCGACTTCCTCTACGACCCCAATCATCTCGGTCTCGATTTAGCAAAAGTCGAAAAGCGTTATGAGCCTTACCTCGATGGCATCGGCTCCCGCGATGAGCTTGATTACCTGTTCGAGGAGATGACCGGCGAGATCAGCATCGGCCACATGTTCGTCCGTGCTCCCCGCCAGCCCGATCACTCGCCGCGCACCGGCTTGCTCGGCGCCGATTACTCCGTCGACCACGACCGTTACCGCTTCGCCCACATCTACAACGGCGAAAACTGGAATCCCGCACTGCACGCCCCGCTCACCCAGCCCGGGGTCAACGTGAAAGAGGGCGAGTACCTCCTAGCCGTCAACGGCCGCGATCTCCACGCCTCCGATAACATCTACAGCTTCTTTGAAGGAACCGCCGGCAAACAGGTGGTGTTGCATGTCGGGCCCAATCCCGATGCTACCGGCGCGCGCGATGTCACCGTCGTCGCCGTCGAGTCGGAACACGGCCTCCGTAACCTCGCTTTCATCGAATCGAACCGCCGCAAAGTCGACGAGATGACCAACGGCCAGGTCGCCTACGTTTACATCCCGAATACCGCGGGCGCCGGATTCACCAACTTTAACCGCTACTTCTTCGCCCAGGTCGAAAAGAAGGGCGTCATCATCGACGAGCGCTACAACGAAGGCGGCCAGATCGCCGACTACGTCATCGACACGTTGCGCCGCGTCCCCATGTCCCGCTACGAAACCCGCGAAGGCGAAGACGTCACCGATCCAGCCGGCGCCATCTTCGGTCCCAAAGCGATGCTCATCAACCAGTCCGCCGGCTCCGGCGGCGACCTCATGCCGTGGTACTTCCGCAAAGCCGGCCTCGGTCCGCTCATCGGCGTACGCACCTGGGGCGGACTCGTCGGAATCGGCGGCTATCCGCAGTTGCTCGATGGCGGCCAGATCACCGCGCCGCGCACCGCGATTTATGGACTGCACGGCCAGTTTGAAGTGGAGAACCACGGCATCGCTCCTGACATCGAGGTCGAATACGATCCCAAGTCCGTCGCCGCTGGCCACGATCCGCAACTGGAGCGCGCCGTCCAGTACGAATTGGAGCAGCTCAAAGAACATCCGCTGCCCACGTATCCCAAGCCGCCTTATCCCAATTACCACGAGCACGACGGCCTCGGTATTCACTGAGAGAAAGTTGTCCAGCAAACAAGGCCGGAGCAACCGCTCCGGCCTTTGCTCCGAACGCACGCCGCATCCTCCTGGAGAATCGCCGCTTCAGCGGACTAAGATGGTGCCCATGTGCCGCCGTCCCTCGCTCCGCGTCGCCTTCCTGGCTGCTCTTCCATTCATCGCACTCGCAGCCCACGCTCAGCAAAGCACACTGCTCGTCGACATCGATCATCGCCAGCAGATCAGCCTCGATGGGCCCTGGCATTACATCCCCGATCCCTACCGCGAAGGCTGGGGATCGAACCCCGACCACGCCAGCCCCAACGGCTACGCGAAAAACGCCCACTATGTCCCCGGCGGTCCGCTCGTCCAGTACGATTTCGCCCGATCGCCGACGTTAAACGTTCCCGGCGACTGGAACTCCCAGAAGGATTCGCTCTTCTACTACGAAGGTCTCCTCTGGTACCAGCGCGACTTCTCATACCACCTGAAGCCGCACACGCATCTGTTTCTGCACTTCGGCGCGGTCAACTACGCCGCTTCAATCTTCGTCAACGACCAGCACGTCTGCGATCACGAAGGCGGCTTCACGCCCTTCGACTGCGAAATCACCGGCGTTGTGAAGGATGGCGACAACTTCATCGTCGCTGCCGTTGACGACACACGCACCGTCGACCGCGTGCCCACGCTCCGCATGGACTGGTGGAACTACGGTGGCATCACCCGCCCCGTCTCCCTCATCGAACTCCCCGAATCCTGGATTGACGACTACTCTCTGCAGCTCCGCCGCGGGACCGAAAATCAGCTCGACGGTTATGTTCACCTCGCCGGCGCGGAACCCGGCACCCACGTCACCCTCCGCATTCCCGATCTGCACATCGAAAAAGGTGCGGTCACAGATACAAATGGCCGAGCCGAGTTCTCCTTCACCGCGCCCGGTCTCGAGCTTTGGTCGCCCGAGCACCCGCGCCTTTACTCCATTTCCCTCCACGCCGGCGCGGACGACCTGAGAGACGAAATTGGCTTCCGCACCATCGAAGTTCAGGGTGATCAGATTCTCCTCAACGGCAAGCCTGTCTTCCTGC
>JASHPM010000189.1 GCA_030038115.1 Acidobacteriaceae bacterium
TGTAGCCCAGGTCGATGGCCCGATGCGTAATTTGATACACCTGCCACGCAACGGCCAGCGCCTGCGCTTCGGCGCCAACAATCACGACGATGCGTGCCATCTGATAACGGAGGAAGTCGCGAGACAGAAACGCGGCTGCGGGCTGAGCCATGCCTGCTTTTGTTATACCGGCCTTCGTATGCGATGCACCAGCCGGCTAGTTCTCACTCCCGCACAACGGCCTTAACCAGATTGCGCGGCGCATCCACATTCACGCCTCGCTGCACGGCGATGAAGTACGCGAGCATCTGCAGCGGGACGACTTCGAGGATCGGCAGCAAAAATTCGTCCGTCGCCGGAACCGCGACCGCGTAGCGGCAAAGCTTCGCAGCCTCGTCATCGCCGGCAACGTGAATGGCCAGAATCTCCGCCCCCTGCGTGTGCATGTCGCGCATCAGCTGCAGCGTTTTCTCATAGCGCAGAGTCGAGTCGGGATCGTTGCGGTCACGCGTGGCCAGCATCACCAGCGGCGCTTCCGGGCTCACCAGCGCATTTGGCCCGTGCTTCAGCTCGCCCGCCGGCAATCCTTCCGCCTGCACGTACGCCGACTCCTTCAGCTTCAGCGCCCCCTCGCGCGCGATCGCATAGTGAATCGCGCGCCCCAGATACAAAAATGTCCGCGCCGTGCGCAGGCTTTCCGCAACCTCGCAAATCTGCGCCTCCCATCCTTCAAGAGTTTCTTTAAGAAGATGCGGTAACCTCTCCAGCTGCTCGCAATGGGCCGCAACAGCTCCCGCAGTCATGCGGCCGCCAATCCGAGCCAGAAACAGCGATAACAAAAACAGCACCGTCAGTTGGGTGGTGAAACTTTTCGTTGCCGGAACGGCGATTTCCCGGCCCGCCATCGTCGGCAGCGCCGCGTCCGCTTCGCGCGCCATGGTCGAATCCGGATCGTTCACGATGGCCACGGTCGCCAGTCCGCGCGTCTTCGCTTCGCGCAGCGACGCGAGCGTGTCCGCCGTCTCCCCGGATTGCGAAATCACCACCACACCAGGATCGTGCAGCGTGTGCGTCGACCGGTACATGTACTCGCTGGAGTACTCGACGTCGACCGCGAGGCCGGCGTAATCCTCCAGCATGATCTCCCCGGCCAGACCCGCATGCCGGCTCGATCCGCTGGCGGCGATCACCACCCGCTGCCGCCCGCGCAGCGCATCAGCCACTGCGGCAAACACCCGCGCGTCCAGCGCGCCACCCGGCGCATAGCGCGCCATGGTGGCGGCGAGCGCCTCCGGCTGTTCGTAAATCTCGCGCAACATGGCGTGAGCAAAAGTTCTGGGCATAGACACTCTGATGGTAGCGGAAGCAGCTGTCGGCAGCCAGGCGGGCACTATAGCACTTGCAGACAGCGATTACGCTCTCGCAGAGGATTCCGGAAGCTGGAAGCTTATGGCCTGCGCCAGCGCAGCACCGGCTTGCGCGCCGCCGTCGTCTCGTCGAGGCGCGACACCCGCGTCGAGTGCGGAGCGTCCAGCACCACCTGCGGATTCTCCTCCACCTCGCGCGCAATCTGCCGCATCGCATCCACAAACAGATCCAGTTCTTCCCGTGACTCGCTCTCCGTCGGCTCAATCATCATCGCGCCCGGCACGATCAGCGGAAAGGACACTGTATAAGGATGGAATCCGTAATCGATGAGGCGCTTGGCGATGTCTCCCGTCTTCACGCCATTCTTCGTCTGCTTCCGATCGCTGAACACCACCTCGTGCATCGATGGCGTGTTGTAGGGCAGCTCATACACGTCCTCAAGCTTTTTCCGGATGTAATTGGCGTTCAGCACCGCGTCTTCGGTCGTCTGCCGCAGCCCATCCGGCCCGTTCGCCAGAATGTACGCGAGCGCCCGCACAAACATTCCAAAGTTGCCATAGAAGGCCCGCACCCGCCCTACCGACTGCGGTCGATCATAGTTGAGATGCAGCTGCCCATCCGCGCCTTCCTCGACCACCGGCACGGGAAGAAACGGCTCCAGCATTTTTTTGCACGCCACCGGACCCGATCCCGGACCGCCGCCGCCGTGCGGCGTGGAAAACGTCTTGTGCAGGTTCAGGTGCATCACGTCCACGCCGAAATCCCCCGGCCGCGTCTTACCGCACAGCGCGTTCATATTCGCGCCATCCATATACAGCAGCGCGCCTTTCGCATGCAGAATGTCCGCGATGCGGTGAATCTCGTTTTCGAACACGCCAATGGTCGACGGATTGGTCAGCATCAGCGCGGCAGTCTCTTCGCTCACTGCCTGTGCCAGCGCCTCCACATCGATGCCGCCTTTCGGGTTCGACCTGAAGTTCACCACCTCGTACCCGCACATCGCGGCCGTCGCCGGATTCGTCCCGTGCGCCGAATCCGGAATAATCACCGTCCGTCGCGGATTTCCCTTTGCCTGGTGGTACGCGCGCGCCAGCAGGATTCCGGTGAATTCGCCGTGCGCGCCCGCCGCCGGCTGCAGCGTGATCGCCTCCATGCCCGTAATTTCGAGCAGACATTTCTGCAGCAGCCGAATAATCCCCAGCGACCCCTGCGACAGCTCTTCCGGCTGATACGGGTGCGCCTCCGCAATCCCCTCCAGCCGCGACACAAATTCGTTCACCCGCGGGTTGTACTTCATCGTGCAGCTGCCCAGCGGATACATGCCCAGGTCGATGGCGTAATTCCACGTCGAGAGCCGCGTGAAGTGGCGGATGATTTCAATCTCGCTCAACTCGGGCAACTGCGCGTTGAGCGAACGAAATGAGGAGCCGAGCAGGGTGGAAGGATCGACCTCCGGCACATCGAGCGGCGCGAGCCGGTAGGCCTTCTTTCCCGGCGCCGACTTCTCGAAGCTCAGCCCCTCGTTCTGCGTCAGGTGCGCGGTGACTTTGCGTGTCGTGCCCGCGAATTTTTCTGCCTCTGCCATCCGAAATTCCCGTGTCCTCTGTGCTCTTTGTGTCCTCTGTGGCGAAGTGTTCTTACCGCACGGCGGCAACCGCCGGCGCCTGAGCCATCACCGTCGCCGCCTGATCGATCTGCTCCCGCGTGGTCAGCTCTGTGGCGCACCACAGCGTCGCGTTGCCCAGCTCCGGATACCACCGCTCGAGCGCCACTCCTCCAATGATCTTCTCCTGCAACAGACGCGCATGCAGTTGCTCCGGCGCTTCCTCCGTCTGCAGCACAAATTCGCTGAACCGCGGTGACTGCCCGAAGAGCAGCGTTCCGTTGGCGCCGATGGTCTTCGCCGCGTAGGCAGCCTTGGCCAGGTTTTGCTGCGCCAGCTCCCTGATCCCCTCTTTGCCGTAGACCGTCATGAAGACCGTCGCCATCAGCGCCACCAGCGCCTGATTGGTGCAGATATTCGACGTCGCCTTCTCGCGCCGGATATGCTGTTCGCGCGTCGACAGCGTCAGCACGAACCCGCGCCGCCCCTGCTTGTCGGTCGTCTGCCCAACCAGCCGCCCCGGCATCTGCCGAACATATTTCTCTTTGGCCGCGATCACCCCGCAGAACGGTCCGCCAAAACTCGGCGCAACCCCAAACGACTGCGCCTCCATCGTCACAATATCCGCCTCGACTGGCGGCCGCACGATCCCCAGCGACACCGCCTCCGCAACCGCAACCACCAGCAGCGCACCTTTTCTGTGCGCGATTTCCGCAATCGCCGGAATGTCCTCAATCACGCCAAAGAAATTCGGCGACTGCACCAGCACGCACGCGGTGTGCTCCGTGACCGCCTGCTCCAGCGCGGCCAGATCGATCCGCCCGGCATAATTCGTACCTTCTGGGCCGTAGCCAACTTCCCGCGCCTTGTGCCCGGTCGCCACCTCGCGATGCTGCGCGTATGTGTGCATCACCTCGCGATATTCCGGATGCACCGTGCGCGCCACCACCACGCCATCGCGCCCGGTCACGCGCATCGCCATCATCGCGGCCTCGGGCGCGGCCGTCGACCCGTCGTACATCGACGCGTTCGCGATGTCCATGCCCGTCAGCTCGCAGATCATGGTCTGAAATTCGAAGATGGCCTGCAGCGTTCCCTGCGTAATCTCCGCCTGATACGGCGTGTACGACGTGAGGAACTCGCCCCGCTGCACGATGGCGTCGATCAGCACCGGCCGATAATGCCGATAGACGCCTGCGCCCAGAAAACTCGCGTAGCCATTGGCGTTCTGCGCCGCTGCGGCCTTGAAGTGGTCCACAATCTCCGACTCGCCCATCTGCCGCGGAATCGCGAGGTCCCGCGTCAGCCGGTATTCCTGGGGAATGATGGCGAACAGATCGTCGATCGAAGACGCGCCGATTTCGCGCAGCATCGCAGCGCGCTCAGCATCCGATTTTGGGAGGTATCGCATGGAATCTTCAGGGTAAAGGGGCCTTAGGCTGGACCGCGGAGGGTTTTTCTGAACGCTGAACGCTGACAACTGAACGCTGTGGACTCAATGTCCCGTCTCTTCCTTTACATAAGCCTCGTAATCCTGCGCGCTCAGCAGCGATTCAACCTCGCTGGGGTCGCTCAGCTCAATCTTCATAATCCACGCCGCATGCGCGTCCGCGTTGATCTTCTCCGGCGCCGTGGTCAGCTCTTCATTGATCGCTGTCACCGTCCCCGTCGCCGGCGAATAAAGATCCGACACCGCCTTCACCGACTCCACGCTGCCGAAAACCTTGCCCTTTTCAACCTTGTCGCCCACTTTCGGCAACTCGACAAAAACAATATCGCCGAGCGAGTCCTG
>JASHPM010000020.1 GCA_030038115.1 Acidobacteriaceae bacterium
TCACCAAAGTAATGGGTCTATGATTCCACAGGACTTACCCGCCAAAACATCCCAAAAAAGTTGGCCGATTTACCCCCTCAAACCTGATATTCTGAACTTAGGATAGAAAAAGAAAAAAGGCTGCCTTTGGGCGGCCTTTTTGTTGCTGGAGAAATCTCGTTGGGTCCTCGAACACAACTCGCGCCAGCCGTCCGGCACTCGGCCGAATTTGATTCACACTCGGCCGTGACCCCAGTCAAGTTCAGTCCTGCCAGGGGGGATATCAAACTTGACAACTTTATAAATCCCCTGAAAACAGCCAGATGCCAGAGCCCCACCCCCCTGGGGGGTAGCACCCCCATGAACGCTGATCACGCTTCCAGCTCCCAGCTTCCAGCTCTACTTCAGGCTGTTCAGCTTCTGCGTCGCGATCTGGCCTGCATCGGTGTTTTTGTTCTCGTCCTTGATCACCGCATACAGCCGCCGCGCTTCCTGAGGCTGTGTCGTTTCATACAGTTGCGCCAGCTGCAGCTGCGCCGACGCCTTGGGAACCGTCGTCGTCGGATGCTGGATCACGTCCTGAAACAGCGCAACCGCCTGCGAATTCCGGCCCGTCTGCGCATACAGGTTGGCCAGTGCAATCTTTCCCAGCGCGGCCAGATTGCTGTTGCCGGCATGCGTAGCCTTTTCCAGGTCCGCTTCTGCGGCTGCCTGCTGGCCCAGGTCGAGCTCCGTTGCGCCCGCAAAATACCGTGCCATCTGGCCTGCGCTCAGCCAGCCGTACTCGTCGGCCGCCTGCCGGAACAGCGGATAAGCGGCCTTCGCTCGCTCGGCTGCCGTCGCATAGGTCTTCACGCCTGGTTCAGCCGGCTGATTCGGCTGCGCCACCGGCGTCTCGTAGATGTCCATCGCCTGCCCCAGCAGCTGGTTCGCCGCTGTCTCGCGCTGCTGGTACACAACAATGCTGCCCACGGCCACCCCGGCCGCCAGCACCACACCCACCGCCCAGGCCACCATATGGCTGCGGTGTTCGCCAATCCATTCCAGACCGGAGGTGGTAACAGTTACGAATTTGTCCTGTTTAAGCGCGTGACGGGTCCGTGTGTCCACCGAATTCCCCGAGTTTTCCTTTGGGAGTGTAGTCGCGAACGCGCGGCTCCGCGCGCGCATTCGCCTGCAAAGACACGTTCAGTCTACCATGCGCTCATCGGGCTGAATTTTGTGCGGACCCTCTTTTCAGGCGGCACGCACCACGTTTTCGATCTGCCCGGTTTCCACCTTCTCCTGGCACTCGATGCAGTACGGAGTCCACGGCAGCGCCTCGAGCCGTTTTTCTCCGATCGTCCTGCCGCAGTGCAGGCATTCGCCAAACGTTCCTTCGCGTAGACGCTCCAGCGCCAGCCGCACCAGCGACAGCTGGCTGTGCCCTTCCGTGCCTTGGGTGAAGATCAGCTCCTTTTGATAGGACAAAACCGCCTGGTCGGCGACGTCCAGCGAATCTTCCGCCACGGACTGACGGCCTTCTTTCGCCGCGCTCAGCATGCTGCGCTCCAGATGCCGCTGTTGACGGCGTAGATGCTCTTCGAATCGCCGCAGTTTAGGCTTTTGTGATGGACTGTTCACTGAGTAAGAACTCCTCGGATAAGGGCTGGTCCGCCTTTCAGACATACATTGGACGCACAAACCCCGTGAAGATTTGTTTTCCTTCTGCCACTTTCCCGGGTAATTTCTTAGTTAATTCTGCCTCCCGAAAAACGAAAGATTCATGCCGTGGATCCGCCTGGATGCGCCACCGCCTGAAATGCTCTACGCTTGAGGAAGCCATGTACGAAGATTTCCACGTCACCGACCGCTGGAGCGGCGAAGATTTGCACTGCCGCTGGACCGCCAACATCGTCGCCATCGCCACGCGCCATGCCGACGCCGTGGATATCCGCTTCGACGTAAGCGGCAGGCCCGTCTGGATCGCCATGCCCTGTCTTGCCTGGGTCGAACAGAAAAAGCGCACCGGCCACGTCATCACCGACGCGCTCGCCACCCAGGCTGCCGGCCGCTATCTGAAGAAGGCGGTCGAATCCGGCTACGACAACGGCCGCGAAATGTACACCATGACCATGGATGAGGTTCTCGAGCAAGTGGATGCCGTGCTGCACGAAGCTGGCCACACTCGCAATCTGCGCTACCTGGTTCCGCTCGACGACGCCCAGCCCCAGGTGTAGCCCACGTCTGAACCTCTGCCGCCGGATTATGCAGAAGTCGCGTTGGCGGCCGGTTGCGCCTCTTTTGCCTTGCGCGCTTTTGCCATGGCCTTTAGCCCCTCGCGCCGCCGATTCAGGACAGCCTCCGCATTCGGGGTTGCCAGAATCACGGTCTCTATGTGCTTGCAGAACTCTGGCTCCCGGGCCGACTCGCGCAACTCCGCCAGAAAGGGATGGATCTTGCTGAAGACCGCAAAAATCTCGGTGTGCGCCGCGCAAAAGGCGCCCGCGTCGATTGCTCCCGTCGTCACCAGGGAAGCCGCCATGTCCCAGTAGCCGAGAACCATCCGAAAGGAGGCATTTCGTTCGCCGCGCAGCGGAGCGAGCAGCTCCTCGAAGGTCTCCGGAAAGAAGTCCAGCGTAAACCACGCCCGCGCCTCGCGCAGCACCGGCTCGCGCCGCAGATCGAACAGCTGAAGGTTCAACTGCGCGCTCTCAAAAGGAGTGGGCATTAGCAACGATTATCGCAGGCGACGGTGTTCTGCGAAGCTGAGTTTTTCTGCTTTGCTTCCGCTCTTCCCGGATGGGACAATAATAGGTTCCTCTCGACCCACGGAGGCATTCCACGATGGGAGCAACCATCGCCATGCAGGACCTGAAAAGGTTGACCGAAGGACTGCATGCCCACCGCAATCTTTCCACCGCGCAACTGGTTGAAACCGCGATCGCGCGCGGTGAGGGCCGTCTCGCCGCCAACGGCGCGCTCGTGGCCATGACCGGAGCTCGCACTGGCCGCTCCCCGCGCGACAAATTCACCGTCGAGGACGACGAAACCCGCGACCGCGTCCACTGGGGCAAGGTGAACCAGCCCTTCCCGCCCGAGAAGTTCCACGCCCTGCTGGAGCGTGTCGTGCGACACATGGCCGAGCGCGACCTCTACATCATGGATCTGGCCGCCGGCGCCGACCCAACCTACCGGCTGCCCACCCAGTTCATCTGCGAATATGCCTGGCACGCGCTCTTCGTCAAGCAGCTTTTTATCCGGCCGGAACCGCACGAACTCGCCGGCCACTCGCCGGAATTCATCGTCATTGCCGCGCCGGAATTCGAAGCCATTCCCGAACGCGACGGCGTTCGCTCCAGCACCTTCATCCTTGCCGACTTCACAAAGAGGATCGTGCTGATCGGCGGCACAAAATATGCCGGCGAAATGAAGAAGTGCATCTTCGGTGTGATGAATTACCTTTTGCCGCAGCGCAACGTCTTCCCCATGCACTGCTCGGCCAACATCGGCGCGGACGGCGATTCGGCGCTCTTCTTTGGCCTCTCCGGCACCGGCAAAACTACGCTCTCCGCCGATCCGGACCGCCGCCTCATCGGCGACGACGAGCACGGCTGGAGCCCCGATGGCATCTTTAATTTTGAAGGCGGCTGTTACGCCAAGTGCGTCGACCTGACCCTCGAAAAGGAACCGCAGATCTACAACGCCATCCGCTTCGGCTCGGTCCTCGAGAACGTCGTCCTCGATCCGCGCACCGGCGAGCCCGACTACTCCGATATTCGCTATACCGAAAACACCCGCGCTGCCTATCCCGTCGACTTCATCGCCAACGCCGTCATTCCCGGCATCGGCGGACATCCGCGCAATGTCCTCTTCCTCGCCGCCGACGCCTTCGGCGTTTTGCCGCCCATCGCGAAGCTCACGCCCGATCAGGCCATGTACCACTTCCTTTCCGGTTATACCGCCAAGCTCGCCGGAACCGAGGCCGGTCTTGGCAGCGAACCGGTGCCCGAGTTCTCCACCTGCTTTGGCTCCCCGTTCCTGCCGCTGGCGCCCGGCGTCTACGCGGAAATGCTCGGCCGCCGCCTGCGCGAGCACCACGCCCAGTGCTGGCTCGTCAACACCGGCTGGTCCGGCGGAGCCTTCGGAACCGGCCAGCGCATGAGCCTCAGGCACACGCGCGCCATTGTGCACGCCGCGCTCGACGGCCGCCTGGCCAAAGCCGAGTTTACGACGGAAGAAGCCTTCGGGCTCAGCATCCCAGCCACATGCCCCGGCGTGCCCGCTGAGCTTCTGAACCCCCGCAATGCCTGGGCAAACAAGCAAGCCTACGATGCTCAGGCGCACCTGCTGGCAAAAAAGTTCACAGAAAATTTTCGCAAGTTCGACGTGCCGGACGCTATTCTCAACGCCGGCCCGCGCACCGCCTAGCCTGCTCATCTCCCGGCTCTTGATTTTCTGCTCTCCGTGTCCCCCGCAGTGAGTTCCGCTCGACCACGCCAACAAGCCACTCGCTAGCGGCCGCAGGCTACTGGCTGCATTTCCGTAACTTGACTCTTGACAACCACAGACTTAGAGTCGAAGTGGAGGCAGCGGCAGTTCTTCGTCCCTCCGCTCTTAGTCGTCAGGAGAACGGCCATGCAGAGCCACCCCTACATCTGGAACTACCTTCCCCTGCTGTTGCAGATCGTGGTTGTCGGCGCGCTGGCCTGTGGTATGGTCGGCATGTCCTGGTTCATCGGACGCCATCGCAACCTCAAAGACAAGCTGGAAGCTTACGAATGCGGCATTCCCGTCGAGGGCGATGCGCGCGGCCGCTTTTCCGTGCGCTTCTATATGGTAGCGATGCTGTTCATCCTCTTCGATGTGGAAGCCGTCTTCATGATTCCCTGGGCGGTGATCTATCGGCAATTGCCGCGCATCGCCGGTTCGCGTTTCTTTGGATTCTGGGAAATGGTTGTGTACCTGGGGTTCGTCGTACTCGGTATCTTCTACGTGTGGAAGAAGGGCATTCTGGATTGGGCTTCGGACAAAGCTGATTTGTAACCGCAACAGAGACGAACTAACAATCCTATGCGAGAAGAGCTGCTCAACAAGGAGGCTGTGTTCGAAAGCCTCGCGCAGAATGTGGCCATCCAGGCTATGCGCGCCGCGCATCCCGAAGCCGTGACCAACGCGAAATTCGATCGCGGTGAATTGACCCTGGTCATCGCCGCGGACTCGATTCGCGCCGCCTGCCGCACGCTGCAACGCGCCGGGTACAACTTCCTCGAAGACGTGACCTGCGTGGACTGGTATCCCGCGGAACCGCGCTTCCAGGTCACGTATCACATCGTCTCGCACACATTGAAGGAGCGCGTTCGCCTGCACGTGTTCGTCGAGAGCATCGACCCCTCCGTTGACAGCATCACGCCCGTTTGGCCCTCGGCCAATTTCTATGAGCGCGAAGTGTGGGACCTCTTCGGCGTACGCTTCCACGGTCATCCCAGCCTGCGCCGCATCATGATGCCCGAGGAATGGGAAGGTCATCCGCTGCGCAAGGACTATCCGGTGGAGGGCTACCGCTGATGCCCGACTCCTCCGGTCGCCACGATATGCCCGAGATCCCCGGCTTCGTCGAGACCGCGACCCTCATTGCGCCCCGCCCTGAAGAAGGACCGAAAGACCACACCATGGTCCTCAACATGGGACCGCAGCATCCTTCCACGCACGGCGTGCTCCGCGTGGTGTTGGAAATCGACGGCGAAACCGTCGTCAAGCTCGTCCCCGACATCGGCTATTTGCACACGGGAATCGAGAAGACCTGCGAGGCCAAGTTTTACCAGCAGGTTGTGCCGCTCACGGACCGCATCGATTATCTCTGTCCGATGACCAACAACCTCTGCTACGTTCTTGCCATCGAAAAGCTGTTGCAGCTGGAAATTCCCGATCGTGCACAGTGGATGCGGGTCCTGCTCAACGAGCTCACGCGCCTCAATTCGCATCTCATCTGGCTCGGCACGCACGCCATGGACATCGGCGCACTCACCGTTTTCCTCTATACCTTCCGCGAACGCGAAGACATTCTACGCATCTTCGAGCAAGTCTCCGGCCAGCGCATGATGACCTCCTACTTCCGCGTCGGCGGCCTCGCGCTCGATCCGCCCCTCGGCTTTTTCGAAACCGCGCAGTCCTTCATCAGAATCCTGCCTGAAAAAATCGACGAGTACGAGAACCTGCTCACCGGTAATCCGATTTTCATCAACCGGCTGAAGAATGTCGGCACCCTCAGCGCCGCGGACGCCATCGCCTTCGGCGTCACTGGACCTCCCCTGCGCGCCAGCGGCGTCGACTGGGATCTGCGCCGCGACATGCCGTATTCGAGTTACGAGAAGTTTCAATTCGAAGTGCCCATCTCGCACGACGGCGATGTCTGGGCGCGTTACATCGTCCGTCTTCAGGAGATGCGCGAGTCGGTAAAGATCTGTCAGCAGGCGCTGGATGGCATGCCCTCGGGGCCCATCAAGGCCGACGCGCCCCATATCGTCCTGCCCGACCGAGAAAAGATGAAGACGCAGATGGAAGCCCTGATCTATCACTTCAAAATCGTTACCGAGGGCTTCCAGGTCCCGGCCGGCGAGGTCTATCAGGCTGTCGAATCGCCGCGCGGCGAAATGGGCTACTACGTCGTCTCAGACGGCACCGCCAAGCCGTGGCGCGTGCACATGCGCAACCCCTCGTTTGCAACCCTGCAGGCTCTGGAAACCATGTGCGTCGGCCGCCTCATCGCCGACGTCGTCGCCGTCATCGGATCCATCGACATTGTTCTGGGAGAAATCGACCGGTGACCGCGCCGGCCGTCGCATCAATGCTGGAAACCGAGCTGTGGCTCTCGTTCGTCTCGCTGCTGCGTTCCTACGCCGCCGCGGCGAACCTCAATCTTGAGGAACACGCCCAGATCGAGCACGCAGAGACCTCGGCAGCCCTGATCGCCGGGCCCGCTCGCCTCGAACTACGCTTCAATCCCGAAACCAGCAGCGTGACCTGGGCTAAGAGCGCGCCTGCTCACCCACGAATTACCGGCAGCTTCGCATTCCTGCCCGAAGGCACGATCGCCATCGGCGGCAAAATACAGGATCTCGACCATGTTGCAATCGAACTCGTCGCGAAAGCAACCGGGCTCGGGAAGGGAACCACGCGATGAACACCCAGCCCACCCTGTTCTCTCCTGCGCTCGCCGCCCGCTTTGACAAGCTGGTCACCCTCTATCCCATCAAACGCTCCGCCCTGGTCCCTATGCTTCTTTACGCCCAGGATGAAGTCGGCTATCTCTCCGACGCGGTCATCGCCGAAGTGGCGGAGCGCATTGGCGTCTCGGAGCTCGAGGTCCGCAACGTCATCAGCTATTACTCGCTGCTGCGCACCAGACCCTTGGGAAAATATCACGTCCAGGTCTGCACCAACATCAGCTGCATGTTGCGTGGCGGCAACGAGATTCTGGAGCACTGCAAAAAGAAGCTGGGCATACCAAGCAAAGGTGTCACTGCCGACGGCCTCTTCTCGCTCGAAGAAGTCGAGTGCATCGGCGCCTGCTGCTGGGCTCCCGCCGCTCAGGTCAATTACGACTTCCACGAGAACCTGACGCCGGACTCCGTGGACGAAGTCCTCGCGGACTATCGCGCGAAGGCCGGAAACGGGGAGAAGAAATAGTGGCTACGTTCTCCACACATACCGACTGCGTCCCCATCGTCTCGTACCGCTTCGGCAAAGGCGCTACCTCCATCGAAGAATACATCCGGCTTCAGGGCTACGAGTCCGCGCGCAAGGCCATCGCTCTCGGCCCCGACGGCATCATCGCCGAAGTGAAAGCCTCGAACCTGCGCGGCCGCGGCGGCGCGGGTTTTCCGGCGGGCCTCAAGTGGTCCTTCGTCCCGAAGAAATCCGCCAAACCGAAATACGTTCTCGTCAATGGGGACGAGTCCGAGCCGGGGACATGCAAAGACCGCCTCATCTTTGAGCAGGATCCCCACGCCGTCATCGAAGGCACGATCATCGCCGGCCTCTCCGTTCAGGCCAAAATGGGCTTCATCTACCTGCGCGGCGAATATCGCTACCTCCTCACCATCATGGAGCGCGCTGTCGCCGACGCTTACGCCAAAGGCTTCCTCGGCAAAAACATCTTCAGCTCCGGCATCGACTTCGACATTGTCACCCAGACTGGTGCCGGCGCTTACGAAGTCGGCGAAGAGTCGGCGCTGATGGAATCGCTTGAGGGCAAACGCGGCATTCCCCGCATCCGCCCGCCGTTTCCCGCGGTCGTCGGTCTCTATGGCGGACCCACCATCATCAACAATGCCGAAACCATCGCCACTGTCCCGCACATTTTCCGCATCGGTGCTGTGGAATACGCGAGGATCGGCACTGAGCGCAATGGCGGCACGCGCCTTTTCTGCCTCAGCGGCCACGTCGAGCACCCCGGTGTATATGAGCTGCCGATGGGCTACAACCTGAAGAAGATGATTTACGAAGTGGGCGGCGGCATTCCCGGCGGCAAGAAGCTGAAGGCCGTCGTGCCTGGCGGCGCTTCGACCCCTGCCCTCACCGCCGACGAAATCGACATCGGCATGGACTTCGACCAGGTCGGCAAAGCCGGATCGATGCTTGGCTCCGGCGGCGTCGTCGTCCTCGACGAAACCACCTGCATGGTGGAGTTCGCCCTCCGCACCATGAAGTTCTACGCGCACGAAAGCTGCGGCTGGTGCATTCCGTGCCGCGAAGGTACCGATTGGCTGAAGAAGACCCTCACGCGCATGCATGAAGGCGGCGGCGTCGAGAATGACATCGACAACATCCGCTACCTCGCCGAAAACATACTGGGGCGAACGTTTTGCCCGCTGGGCGACGCGGCTGCGATGCCGACCATCGCCTTCGTCAAGAAGTTTCGCAAGGAATTTGAGGCGCACCTCGACGGTCGAGGCTGTCCTTACCGCCACGCAACTGAGCCGGAACCGGCGCTGGTCTGAAGAATTAAATGGCTGACGTTACCCTTACTGTCGACGGCAAAAAATTCACCACGCCCGCGGGTACGCTCCTCATTGAAGCCTGCCGCGCCCATGGCATCGAGGTCCCCGCCTTCTGCTACTACCCCGGCCTTTCGCTCCAGGCGGCCTGCCGGATGTGCGTGGTGCGCATCGAAAAGATGCCCAAGCTCCAGACCGCCTGCACCACAACGGTCGCCGAGGGCATGATTGTCACCACCGAAAGTCCCGAGATCGCGCAGGCGCGCAAAGCCACCATCGAAATGCTGCTCGGCAATCATCCACTCGACTGCCCCGTCTGCGATGCCGGCGGCGAGTGCGAGCTGCAGGATATGACCTTCAAATACGGGGCGCACGAATCGAAGTTCGTCGAAATCAAGCAGCATCGCGACGAGCAGCAATGGTCTCCGGTCGTTTTCTTCGATCGCCCCCGCTGCATTCTCTGCTATCGATGCGTGCGCGTCTGCGGCGAGGGTATGGACGTGTGGGCGCTCGGCGTCCAGAATCGCGGCGTGGGCTCAGTCATCGCGCCGAACCGTCAGGATCATCTGGACTGCGAAGAGTGCGGCATGTGCATCGACATCTGCCCCGTTGGCGCGCTCACCTCCGGCGCTTATCGCTACAAGACCCGCCCCTGGGAAATGTCCCACGTCGGCACCATCTGCGCCCACTGCGGCGACGGCTGCAAGACCACGCTCGGAGTGCGTCGTTCCAGCGACGGCATGGAAATCGTCCGCGGCGACAACCGCGACAAGAGCGGCATCAACGGCGATTTCTTATGTATCAAGGGCCGTTACGCATTTGATTTCGCGAATCGCGAAGACCGGCTGACTCAGCCTCTAATCCGTCAGGCCGGCGCCGACCTGAGGTCCGTGAGCTGGGACGAGGCGATCGAGTTCGCCGGGTTGAAGCTGCGCGAGATCCGCGACTCAAAGGGCGGCTCGGCCATCGGCGTCATCGGCTCGAATCGGACCACCAATGAGGAGGCGTACCTCCTGCAGAAGTTCGCCCGCACCGTTCTCGCCACCAACAACATCGATCATCACCGGACCGCGGATTATCCGGCATACGCGTCTGCACTGAGCGGAAAGTCAGAAGCCTCGCTCCGCGACGTTGGCAGCGCCAGGGCGATTTTGCTGCTCGGCAACGATCCGACAGAACAGCATCCTGGACTGGCGTGGCAGATTCGCACCAATGTCCGCCTGAACGGTGCGCGGCTCTACGTCGCCAACCATCGGCTCATCAGGCTGCGCCGCCAGGCGACTGCATTCCTGCAGATCCGCGAGAGTAATTATGCAGCGCTGATTTCGTTTTTGGGAGGCGCGTCGCCCCCGGCTGGCGCTCAGAATGCCGCTGCTTTCCGTAATGCTGTCCGCAAAGAAGAATCGCTGCTCATCGTCTTCGGATCGGAATTCTGCGGCCGCGACATCGAGGCGCTCCTCAAATTTGGTTCGACGTTGCCGAGCGTCAAGTTCGCCTGCCTCGGCGACTACGCCAACTCACGCGGAGCTGCGGATATGGGTCTCTATCCCGATCTCCTCCCCGGATACGTTCCCGTCTCGGCCGCGGCTCACTTCACTGAGGAATATAGCGCCGGGTTGCCCACCCAGCCAGGACTCGACATCATGCAGATGCTCGACGCCGCCGAGCGCGGCGAGCTTGATGCCCTCTACGTTGTCGGCGCGAACCCAGTGGCTCGCTACAGAAGGAATGGCACTGCCCTGCGCGACACGTTCCTCATCGTCCAGGATATGTTTATGACCGAGACGGCTCAGGTGGCCGACGTAATCCTGCCCGCCGCCAATCTTTACGAGAAGGCCGGCACCGTCACCAACACCTTTGGCGATCTCCAACTGGTGAAGAAGGCAGCTGATCGGGCCGGCGTTCGCACCGACTTCGAGCTCATCGTTCGCCTCGCGGCTGCGATCGGCGCAGACGTGAAGAAGCTGGTTCCCTTCGGGCCGAGAGGCGTTCACGCCGACTTCGGCCAGGCGCGTGGCGCACAATCCGGAGAAGCTGATCGTCACGGAGTGTGGCTCTCCGCTCATCATCTCGAACCCAGGCTCAGCCCCTTCGATCCCTTCGCCATTTTCGACGAAATACAACGCCTCGTCCCAGCCTACGACGTACCGCGGCTCGACCTGCTGACCGGCAACGATCAGCACCTGCGGTCCGAACTCGTCCAGATCGAAAAGCCGGTTTCTCGCCCAGACCTCGTCTTGCCGTCCAACGACACTCTCTTCACCTCCGGCTCGCTGGGGTTGTACAGCAAAACCCTGCACTCCGTTTTGGAAGCGCGCCAGCCCGTGGAAACGGCGGCGGATTAGCAACTATGGACACCCGTTTACTCGCGTTTCTGCTCATCAGTCTCGTGAAGGTCATCGTCGTTGTCGTGATCCTCCTCATGGCGGTTGCCTACACGGTGCTTCTGGAGCGCAAACTGGTGGGTCGCATCCAGAATCGCTGGGGACCGAGCCGAGTGGGGCCCTTCGGCCTCCTGCAGCCGCTGGTCGATGGCGCCAAGCTCTTCCTGAAAGAAGACCTGATGCCCGAGGCGGTTTACCGTCCTCTCTACATCCTCGCGCCCATCATCGCCCTGGGATGCGCACTCATGTCCATCGCCGTCGTGCCCTTCGGTGCGAACATTCCCTGGAAAGGCGTAGACCTGTTCCAGATTTCCGATGTCAATATCGGGCTCCTGGTTCTCCTCGGCATTACCTCGATCGGTGTCTACGGCATCGCGCTCTCCGGTTGGTCGTCGAACAACAAATATTCGTTGCTGGGCGCGCTGCGCGCCAGCGCCCAGGTCATCAGCTACGAGTTGGCACTGGGATTGTCCCTGATCGGCGTCGTGCTTCGTACCGGCTCGCTGCGTCTGCGCGACATTGTCGATATTCAGGCGACACACGGCCTGCTCTCCTGGAATTTCTTCGGCGGATTTCAGTTTGTCGCCTTCTTCATCTACCTCATGGCCGCATATGCCGAGACCAACCGTTCCCCTTTCGATCTGCCCGAGGCGGAGAGCGAGCTGACTGCCGGCTATCACACGGAATACAGCTCGATGAAATTCGCCATGTTTTTCATGGCGGAGTACGGGAACATGATCACTGTCGGCTGCGTTGCAACCCTGCTCTTCTTCGGCGGATGGACCAGCCCCTTCGGCCATTTCGGCCAGGGCGGCGGCCCGGTTTCCACCGCGTTTCTGTCCATCTTTTGGTTTGTTATCAAAGTCTTCTTCTTCCTGTTTCTCTACATCTGGGTGCGCGGGACGCTTCCGCGCTTCCGTTACGATCAACTCATGGGCTTCGGATGGAAATTCCTTGTGCCCGTGGCCATCGCCAATATCGTCGCCACCAGTTTCTGTATAGGTCTGCGGCTGCCGGTGCACTGATCTACAATTTTTCTTTTGGACCTCACTGCACCGGTGTACTGCGCTTTTCGAGAATCGCAAGATGCATCTGGCTCTCTTCATCATTTTTGCGGGGTTGTGTGTCGCGGGGGCGCTCAATCTGCTGTTGCAGCGCCATCCCATCAACAGCGCTCTCTCCCTCATCGTTGTCATGAGCTCGCTGTCGGTGCTGTATCTGCTCCTCGGTGCGGAATTCCTCGCCGCGGCCCAGGTCATCGTCTACTCTGGCGCCATCATGGTGCTCTTCACTTTCGTCATCATGCTGCTGAATGCCGGCAGAGAAGAGCGCACGCACGGAAGCAAGCTCGCGTACATCGCCGGATTTCCCGGGGCGGCTGCGCTCCTGGGACTGCTGGCATATATTTTCCTTTCGCAGCGAACCACCTTCGGGAACGCCCGCCTCGGCGAATATCTCGCTACCACCGGTGATCTGAGCCGCGTCCTCTTCCGCGATCTCCTGTTGCCCTTCGAAGTCACTTCCGTGCTCATCCTCATCGCCATTCTCGGCGCGGTCGCGCTGGCGCGAAAGGAGCACTGAGCCATGGTCCCCATCGCGTATTACCTGGTTCTCAGCGCCATCCTTTTCTCCATCGGCGTCGCCGCCTTTCTCATCAAGCGCAACATCATCACTGTCTTTATGTCCATTGAGCTTATGCTCAATGCCGTCAACCTGACCTTTGTGGCTTTCTCCCGCCAGTGGAGTCAGGCCACCGGCCATCTGCAGGTCAGCGGTCAGCTTTTCGTCTTCTTTGTGATGGTGGTGGCCGCAGCCGAGGCCGCCGTTGGGCTCGCCATCATCATCGCCGTCTTCCGTGCGCGCAACACGCTCAACGTCGACCAGATCGACCTGATGAAACTATGACCGACCTTCACCTCTGGCTGATTCCCCTCGTGCCCTTCGCTGGCTTCCTGGTGAATGGCCTCCTCGGGCGCAGGCTCCCAAAAGCGCTGGTCACAACCGTCGCCCTGGTGGCGTCGCTGATCCCGCTCATTCAGGTCGCAGTTATTGTTACAAAAATCGGTTCCCTTACCTTGCCCCACATCGAAAAGTTCAGCCGACCCTGGATCGGCGCAGGCGCCTTCCACGCTGACTTCTCCTTCCAGCTCGATCAGCTTGCCCTGGTGATGCTCTGCGTCGTCACCGGCGTAGGCTTTTTGATCCACATCTATTCTGTTGGCTACATGGCTGGGGAAGAAGGCTACTGGCGATTCTTCGCCTATATGAACCTTTTCCTCTTCTTCATGCTCACGCTGGTGCTGGCGGAAAACTTCCTGCTCATGTTCGTCGGCTGGGAGGGAGTGGGGCTCGCATCCTATCTCCTCATTGGTTTCTGGTATACGCGCGACTCCGCCGTGAACGCCGGCAAAAAAGCCTTCATCGTCAACCGCATTGGCGACGTCGGATTCATCCTCGCCATGTTCCTTCTCATCGGGCACTTCGGCACCTTGAGCTTCGGCGACGTGTTCAGCCAGATCGCCGCGCATCCCGCGTGGCAGGGTGGCTTTCTCACCGCGATCGGCTTGTTGCTGTTCCTCGGAGCCGCCGGCAAATCCGCGCAAATCCCCCTCTACGTCTGGCTGCCCGACGCCATGGAAGGCCCCACTCCGGTTTCTGCGCTCATCCACGCCGCCACCATGGTCACGGCCGGCGTTTACATGGTTGCGCGCGCACACGTCATCTTCGATCGCTCGCCCTACGCACTCGGCGTGGTCGCCATCATCGGCGTCGCGACGGCGCTTTTCGCAGCCACCATTGGCATGGTCCAGACCGACATCAAGCGCGTGTTGGCCTACTCCACCATTTCGCAACTCGGCTACATGTTCCTCGGTTGCGGAGTCGCGGCCTACTCCGCCGGAATCTTCCATCTGGTCACTCATGCGTTTTTCAAGGCGTTGCTCTTCCTGGCAGCCGGCTCGGTCATTCATGCGCTCGGAGGCGAGCAGGATATGCGCGCGATGGGTGGATTGCGGAACAAGATCCCCATCACGTTCTGGACCATGACGGCCGCGGTCCTTGCCATCTCCGGCTGCCCGCCGCTCGCAGGCTTCGTCAGCAAGGACGAAATCCTTTACCAGGCTTTCCTTTCCTCGAAGCTTCTGTGGGCCGTCGGCCTGCTTACGGCCGGACTTACCTCCTTCTATATGTTCCGGCTCTGGTACCTGACCTTCTTCGGCGAATCCCGCGTACAACCCGCTGAAGCAGACCACGGCGCCGCCGTGCACGCCCGCTCAGACACGAAGCTCGTCCTGGAGGCTGAACAAAATGCTCCTCACGTTCATGAAAGCCCCTGGGTCATGCTCTGGCCCCTCATCATTCTCGCCATTCTCTCCGTCATCGGCGGATGGATAGGATGGCCCGCAGGCCTCGGCGGGACCAACTGGTTCGCTCATTTTCTCGAACCAGCCGTGAAGTCCGTCCACATGACCTACGAGCAGACGACCGTGGCGATGGCCACTTCCACCGTCGGTAATCCGAATCCCTCACCCACCGGCGACAAACAAATTGAGCTGATTCTGGCTCTCGTCTCGACGCTGGTCGCCTTCCTGGGTTGGCTTGCGGCGCACGTTCTGTACTACGCCAGGCCGGAACTGCCCGCGCGCCTCGCCAGCCGGCTGCACGCCCTCTACGCCTTGCTCAGGAATAAGTACTGGGTCGACGAGCTCTATGGAGCTCTCATCGTCGCGCCCATTCTCTTCGTTGGCCGCTGGATTTTGGGCGTGCTGATCGATCGCGGCCTCATTGACGGCGGAACATTGACTGCCGGATACACAGCCCAGGGACTGGGCGCGCTGGTCGCGCGCATTCAGTCCGGCAACATTCGCTCGTACGCGGGATGGCTGGCGCTATTCGCTGCCGTCCTCCTGGCAGTTTCCTGGTTCGGTTGGACCACTCACTTTTTACTGCGATGAACCCTGAACGAAGGACAACTCTGTGCTGAACGACTACATCCTGACCGCGATTATCTTCCTCCCCGCCGTGGGAGCGCTGGTCGTCGCATTCCTGCCGCGCCAGGGTCGCGTCATCCAGGGTTTCACGCTGCTCGTTACCCTCATCACGTTCATTCTCTCGCTGCATCTGCCCGCGCACTTCGATTACGCGCGGCACGGTTTCCAGTTCGAAGAGAATCGCCCCTGGATCTCCAGTCCGGCGATTCGCTATCACCTCGGCGTAGACGGTCTTTCGCTGTGGCTGGTATTGCTGGCGACATTTCTTGCCCCCATCGGCGTGCTGGTTTCCTGGCGCGCCATTGAGACACGCACAAAGGAATTCTATTTCCTCTTTCTTCTGCAGCAGACAGCGATGATCGGCATCTTCGTCGCGCTCGATCTCTTCCTCTACTACGGCTTCTGGGAATTGTCGCTGGTGCCCATGGCGATCCTGATTGCCATGTTCGGACCCAATCGCGGGCGTCAGGCAGCATTGAAGTTTTTCCTTTACACATTCCTGCCTTCGGCCCTGTTTCTCGTCGCCATTCTCTGGCTCTACGCGAAAACCAACACCTTCGATTTTGTGCAGCTTCAGAATCTGCTCACCAGCGGAACTGCCTTCAGCCCGCAGGCTCTTTGGTGGGTTTCTCTCGCATTTCTCGTGGCCTTCGCCGTAAAAGTCCCCGTGTTTCCACTCCACGGCTGGCTCAGCGACACGATCCACGAAGCGCCCACTGCGATGGCTATGGTGGTTGCCGGAAAGCTGGGACTCTACTCCATCTTCCGCTTCAATCTGGGTTTGTTCCCGGCGCAGTCTCGGGCCATCGCTCCCGTGATGATTGTCCTCGCTGTCGTTGGTCTGCTCTACGGAGCCCTGGTCGCCCTCGCGCAGACCGACATGAAGCGGCTCGTCGCCTGGTCTATCCTGAGCAACCTGAGCTTCTGCACCCTGGGCATCTTCTGCTTCGCGATCGCCGGTCTGGATGGCGCGGTTTTTCAGACGCTCAACGAAGGGCTCACCGGGGGCGCGCTGCTTGTGCTGGTCAGTCTCCTCTACGAGCGCTACGGCACCTATGACATGTCTCTCTATGGTGGACTGGCCGCGAAACTCCCCATGCTGGCCACTCTGTTCGTCATCACTTCGCTCGCGCTCATCGGCTTGCCCTTGTTCAACGGCTTCGTCGGCGAATTTCTCGTGCTCAGCGGCAGTTTCCAGGTCCATCCCGGATGGATCGCGGCAGCGACCAGCGGCGTCATTCTCAGCGCGTCGTACATGCTCTGGATGGTGCAGCGCATCTTCTATGGCAAGCAATCCTCGCTGATTGTCAACCGCCCCGCATTCGATCTGAACATTCGTGAACACATCACGCTCTGGCCCATGGCCGTGCTCATGCTTGTCATGGGTCTCCTATCGCCCTACTGGATCAAAGGCATTCAGAGCAGCGTCATGCAGTTTTCCTCTGGCATCACGCGGAGTTCCGTGATCGCCCCGCAGCCCTCCCGCGTCAGTTATGTCGTCGGCGAGGTTTCGGCGACGCGTGGCCCGAGCAGCCATAAGAAGCCTTCCAGAGGTGCGCAATGAACGACGCCCTGCGTATCCTGCCGGAAATCATCCTCACCTTAGCCGGCATTCTTGTCATGGTCGCCGACGCTTTGATGGGCAAATCATCGAGCCGCAAGCCGCTCGGATGGCTCGCCGTCCTCGGAACTCTTGCCGCGCTCGCCGCAAGTTTCTGGCAATATCAGCTGCCTGCGGGCACGGCATACTACGGCGTTGTGCAGACTGACGCTTTCAGCGTCTTCTTCCACGTCCTCATCGCTGGCATTGTCCTCGCCTCGCTGCTCATCGTCCTCGACGCCGTTACACCGCAAACTGAAGGACTCGGCGAGTTGTTCGCGCTCATGCTCTTCGGAGCCGTCGGCATGATGCTTATGTCGAGCGCCGTGGAGTTGCTCCTCGTCTTTGTCGCTCTGGAGATCTCTTCGATCTCCACCTACATCATGGCCGGCTACCGGCGCAAAAGCGCGAAGGGTCCTGAGTCGGCGCTCAAGTATTTCCTGCTGGGCTCGTTCGCCACCTCATTTTTCCTGTACGGCATCGCGCTCGTTTTCGGCGCAACCGGCACAACGCGGATCGACGCCATAGCCGCGAAGATCGCCGAATCGAACACTCCAGCCTCCCTCCTCTATGTCGGCCTGGCGATGATCGTCATCGGTCTCGGCTTCAAAGTGTCGGCAGCCCCGTTCCACGTCTGGACTCCCGACGTCTACGAGGGCGCTCCGTCGCCCGTCGTCGCGCTGATGTCCACTGCGCCCAAGGCCGCCGCGTTTGCCGTCCTGCTCCGCATCGTCTACGGGGCAATGCCCCAATTACGCGCAGACTGGGTTCCGATTCTCTGGTGGCTCGCCGTAATCTCCATGACCGTCGGCAATCTGGGAGCCCTGCGCCAGCGCAACGTCAAACGCATGCTGGCCTACTCCTCCATCGCCCACGCGGGATACCTGCTCGTCGCATTCACAGCTCTCTCTGCCGAAGGCGTCGCCGCTGCCAGCTTCTACGCTGTCTCCTATGCGGCCATGAATGTCGGCATCTTCGCCATCGTTAGTCACGTCGGTGGATATGACGACCAGCTGACTCTCATCGACGACTATCGCGGTCTGGCATATCGCTCACCGTTGCTGGGCGGCGCCATGGCTTTCTTCCTGATATCTCTGATCGGAATCCCCTTCACGGGAGGCTTCTTCGGCAAGTTCTACGCTTTCGCCGCCGCGCTGCATTCAGGGATGGTGTGGCTGACCATCATCGGTCTCATCAACAGCGGAATCGCGGCCTTCTACTATCTTCGCGTCGTGGCCGCCCTCTACTCGAATCCCGCTGAGGCGGCGCCGGTTCTGGCCATTCCCAAACCGTCGCTGCCGCTGCTGCTGGCGATTCTCATCACCGCCGCAGCAACCCTGATCCTCGGCATTGTTCCCGGGAGCGTGCTCTCCGCGGCTCGCGGTGCCGCAGGCGTTTTCACCTCGGTCAGCAACCCGTTGCCGACGGACCCAGGACCGCCAGCGACAACTGCCTCCCGATAGACAGGGAACCTGCTCAGGGTTGCCACCATGCTCAGGAGAGTAGCTCGCGTCGCATCTGCGGCGGCAGATCCCGCGACCCCAGCCCGGCAAGCGACGGATCCCGCCTCGGTTCGCTGTGCGCCGACGCCGGCGTGCTCATCACTTCCTTCCACGCCGTCTGGAACTTCTCCATCTCGCTGCGTGTGCCCACCGTAATGCGAACGTACGTAGGCCAGACGGGCCACACCCGCCCGATATACACGTTGCGTTGCGCCATCGCGGCAATCACCTCTTTCCCCGGACGCCCCGTATCGACCATGAAGCAGTTGGTCTGCGATGGAATGAACTTGTAATTGTTCGCGGTGAGCCACGCGAAAGTATCGTTGCGAATGTCGGTGTTGATCTTGCGCCGTTCCGGCACCAGCTCGGGAACCTGCAGGCTGCTGGTCGCCGCAGCCACCGCAAGGATCGGCATAAAGTTCATGCCGTAGGCCTGGATCTTCGCCAGCAGGTCCGGCCGTCCAATCGCAAACCCACAGCGCAGGCCCGCCATCCCGTATATCTTCGAGAAAGTGCGCAGCACGATCAGGTCTTTATCCGCCTTCACCAGATCGAGCGACGCCGTCGCGTCGGAGAAGTGAATGTACGCCTCGTCCACCAGCAGGATTGACCCCTTCGGCTTGTTTGCTAGGCCATACTCAACGTCGGCGCGGCTGGTAATGGTCCCGGTTGGGTTGTTCGGGTTACAGATGTAGTACACGCCTCCGTTCGGATCGGCTGCAATCATCGCGCGTACATCGTGCGAATAGTCCTTCGCCAGCGGGACCTTCACGATGTTGGCTCCGCTGAATTTTGCCGCGTAAATCGGTGCCTCGTAACTCGGATCGGCGACCACGAGGCTGCGCTCCTTCGAGGTGAAAGCCAGCACGCTGTAGTGCAGCGGTTCGCTGGAACCGGCGTAAACGAGCACGTAGTCCGGCTTGAAGCCCTCCATGGCGCTGAACGTGTCCACCAGCTTCTGGGTCAGCTGGTCGTCATAACGGCCGCCTTCCGGCAGAAGACTGCTCATCACTGCGCAGGCTCCGCTGCACGGGCCCAGTGGATTCTCGTTTGCGTCAATGCGCACCGCGCCCGGAGGCAGGTCGCGGGCGATCCGGCGGTGCTGCGCGTAGGCCAGCTGCGATTCGGTCAGAATGGGCACGGCGGCTGCGGCTGTCGCAGCGGCGGCCATACCGAAGAAAGTGCGGCGAGAAACGTTGGCGTTCATCTGCGCCTCCTGAGTTGGATTGAGGGCCCGATCACTTCCCCAGCAGAGCACGTACCTGACTATGACTGTGGCCGTTTACTGCGATCACTTCAATTTCCACCATAGCTCCCGGCAAGGCCAGAGCCTCGACCTGCATCACGCTCCGCGCCGGTTTGTTCGGTTGATCCTTTGTACCAAAATATTGGGTGTAACCTTTCATAAATCCTGCAAAATCCATTTTTCCAGCCTGTGCGGAGTCGCCGGCGAGATAGGCATGCATCAGAACCACGTCGCCGAGGGTCAGATGCTGCTCCGCCAGTGCGTGCCTGATTGAATCCAGCGCGCGCACGGTTTGCGCCTCAGTATCTCCGGGCGGACCCTTCGCCACCGAGGAGTCGAGCATGCCGCTCAGATAAAAGGTGTCCCCGACCCACACACCTTCCGAGATCGGGAAGTCGGAATTCGGCAGTGGGATTCGCGTAACGGTGCTCTGCGCCATGCCGGCGCCGCCGCACATTGTGAAAGCGGCGAGAAGTCCGAGAAAAAGGCGCTTACGAGACAAGGGTGCCTCCATTCTCCAGGCGTACGCCCAGCTGGTTGATCACTCTGTACGAAGAAAGCGCGGCGCCTTCCTGCCATCCAACCAGATGGCTGGTGTGGTCGCCAGCAAAATACACACGGCGATCCGGAGCCAGCAGAACATCCAGTAAGCCCGGACCGGCGTGACCGAATCCGCTGATCCAGGCTCCCAGATTGTAGGGAATGTGCTCCCAGCTGATGTACACCGGTTTGGAAAGGTCCTTGCCATGGCCCGGATGCAACAGTTCGACCGCCTCTCGCGATGCGTCGAGCTTCGCCTGCATGTCGGGCAACTTCCCGAACGCCGTTCCGTTTTCGATGGAGTAGCCGCTGACGACGACGCCTCGCTCTGAGAACAGACGCGCGCTCGGATACCACACCACGTTCACCGTCTGCCGCAGGTACGAAATGCCGCCATAGATGCCGTTCTCCTTCTCCCAGAAGCGCGGTGCTTCCCATGCAACTTTGTATGCGGAATCGTAGCTGGTGGCGTCGATCGCCTGGCGCACAGCGGCACTAAAGTCCGCGTCGAGTGTGCGGACCATCGTCAGCGGCATGGCGCAGATGCAGTAGTCGGCATTTACGGTGTAATCTCGGCCGCTGGTGCGGTCGCGATAGACAACTGTCACTCCCGCGTCGGATTGGCGGATACTGCGAACCACCGCGCCCGAACGAACCACGCTTCCCAGCTTCTTCTCGAAAGCGGCCGGGATGCGATCCATTCCGCCAATGGGCTGGAACATGGTTGGTTGCCAGTCGATTACTTCCTCAGCCATCATGGCCTGCCACAAATCCGCGTCCAGCAATGCGTGCATCGGCAGCGGATCGATCGCTTCCGGCATCGCCTTGCCCGCGCCGGGCTGCACCTTGTACCCCGACCGCTCCGTGCCTTTGAACAGGAGATCGGGCTGCAGATCGCCGTATTGCTTCAGAAACTCGATCATCCGCTCGCGATCTTCAGCGCTGATTTCTTCATCGAGCGCGCCTTTGCGGATGCATTTGGCCAGCAGCTCGGATACATGTCCGCGCGTGTCGTTCACAGCACGACGCTCTCTCACCGGCCTGCCGCCATTCAGTTTGTCGCTCTGCATCAACGCACCGCGCGAGGAATTCACTTCCACCTCGAGCGCTACACCCAGTTCCTGGCAATATCCGAGCATGGTGTGATGGATCGAGGGAAGGCGCGCCGGTCCGGCGTTGAAGTAATTGCCCTCGTCGAAGCTGCAGGACTGCCGAGCGCCGGTTGTGAACTCCACGTCCGTGCCGCTGCGAATGGTCCAGTTGCGGCCGCCGCACCGTTCACGGGCCTCAAGGAGCGTACATGACCACCCGGCCTTGCCCAGCTCATAGGCGGCCACCAGGCCGGCAATACCCGCTCCCAGGATAACGACCTTCGTTCCTTTCCCATCGACAAGCCGTAGCTTGCTGGACTCCGCCGATGCTTCCGGAATCGCAAGCAGGCCCAGCGACTGCATCATGACGAACGCTGCGCTGTAGCCCCCTGCCTGGCCCACACGCATCAGAAACTGACGTCTGGTAAGACCCATACCTTCTGCTTTCCTTTTTTTCGGGAAACGCGATCATTGTGCCATACATCTGATCCAGATCTAAAAAAGAGCCCGTGGCCGGAGACAGAGCCACGGGCTTCAGGGAGGCTAAAATAAAATTTTCAGAGCCAGCTGCGTGTTGTACGGCTCACCCGCCCCGATGCCGGGCGCGCCGTAGTTAGCGCCGATCGTGGTGCCGATAGCGCAACCGCTCGAATCGGTGCAGTACCCATCGCCCGGCGCTGCGAGATTGAGACGGTTGAAGAGGTTGAACATCTCCACCCGGAACTGTGCGGTCACCCGCTCCGTGATGTGTGTGTTCTTAAAAACGGAGAGATCCACATCTTCGAATCCCGGCCCGTGCAGAACGTTCCGCGGCGTATCGCCGTATGCGCCATTGGCCGAGGGAGCGAAGGCATTCGGATTCAGCCAGTTTACGTAGAGTCCGCTTGCCGCGTTACCCTGCACCGAGTGAGAGACGCCGGAGTATGGCTTCATGCCTGGGTTGAAGTTGGCGCGCTCGGCGTATTCGCCGTTGCCGCTGCCGCCGCTGTTGCTGGAATAAACGGTGAACGGCTGCCCGTCGTGGAAATTCCAAAGACTGTTCAGCTGCCATCCGTCGGTCAGCCACTTCATCGAGCCGCCGTTAGGAACATCGTACGTAAAGTAGGCCGTGAACGTGTTGGGTACGTCGAAGTCACTGTTGCCGTACTCGCATCTGAAGCAGTAGCTGTCCTGCGGATTGTAGAGGTAGATTTCGCTGACTTCGTCCATCGCATGACCCCACGTGTACGAGGCCTGCGATGTAAGGTGATGCCAGGCCGCCAGGCGGATGAGAGCCTGCAGCGAGTTGTAGTTGGAGATCGCTTCGGACTGAATCTGGTTGATCACTCCGTAATTGACATATTCAGACGCGTAGGGACGAAGGCCCGTTGCGATATCGATTTCGTTGATGTCGACCAGGTTGCGCAGATGATGGCCCTCGCTGCCCACGTAGCCGATCTGGGCGAGCGCGCCGGGTCCCAGGCTGCGCTGGATGTTAAGGTTGAAATTCTCAACGTAGCCCGGCCGCAAATGCTGGCTGATGGAAAACAGATTGACCGGCGAGGGGCAATTATCGGCCGGGTTCGTGTCATTGGGATTAACGATGCACGGATTGGTCGGACTGCTCAGATTGGCGAAGATCGGAGAACCGTAGGCGGCTCCTGACGGGATCTCCGCGGCGTTAGGGCCGGAATCGATAACCGGAGTCGCTCCCGCGGGATTATCCTGCACTCCGAACGCGCCTCCGTTACTGGAAAAGCGTGAGTTGAGAAGGTTGACGATGTTGGGACTGTCAAAGCCAAGGCCAAAGCCCCCACGTACCACCGTCTTACCGTTCTCCATCGGTTGCCATGAGAAGCCGGTGCGCGGGCCGTAGCCGCCATACCACTGAGGATAGAGGGTGGGGATGGTATCCCCGGCAATAGCAATGCCGTTCGCAGCGTCGGGCAGGAAGGTGCTCAGGTCTTTGGTTCCATCATGCATCGGGCCGATATATTCGTAACGGAGTCCGTAGTTGAGATTGAAGCGCGGTGATAGCTGCCAGCCATCCTGCGCGAAGAGAGCCCACGAGTTGACGAAGACCTGGCGTTTAGGATCGCCCTGGACGATGTTCGTGACTCCCGGGTCGAAGCAGCCGGCCAGGAAGTCGGCTAACTCGCCAACGTGGGGATCTGAAAAGCTGGGAGGGTTCGAGGGTGTAGTGGTGGCCAGCGCGTCGCAGGCGGTGCCCGTCGCACCGCTCCAGGGTCCCTGCGTTCCATCAAAGACGAATGTGCCGCGCTCGCCGCTCTGGTAGAAGTCGTCGATCTGTGCCTGGCGGAATTCTCCGCCGAAGCGAAATTCGTGCTTTCCGACCGTCCAGGAAAGCGCTTCATCCAGATGGCCTGTGATGTCGTTGCGCCCCGATTCCACCGTGGCCCCGACGAAATCGAATCCGCTGGCGGAAGATCCCAGTCCGCTGCTCGCCGCGGGCGTGGCAATCTGAATGCGCGGAGCACCGGCGAGTTTGGGGTCGGTGACGCCGGTATTCAGTCCAAGGCCGAGCGGGTTGAAGTTATTGTCTGCATCGGAGAACGACTGGTTGAAGTAGTTGACTCCGGTGAAGAGCTGATTGGTCATGCGCGGGGAGAGCACTGAATTCCAGGTAAGCGAGTAGTTCTGCACGTGCATCGGCGCCACTTCGAAGTATGGAGCCAGCAGGGAGACCGTGGGAGCTGTCTGAGGGCCCTGACCGACGTACCACTTGAAGGAGAGCTTGTTGTTGTTGTTGAGCGTGTAATCGAGTTTGATCAGACCGTTGTGACTGGCCCCGGTTTCGTCGGCCGGGCTGAAATAGTTGTTGGGCGTGGCAGGACCCGTGAGGGCCGCGCCAGGCCAAAGAGCCGCATAACTTCCCGTCCCGTGCAGGATGTTCTCGGCAGTTTGGCTCGCTGGAATGCCCCACGCGCTCAACTCCTGCAGAGCGAGCGTCTGATAAGCCGCCGAAGGCTCGGTCGATGGTTGGCCGACGCCGATGATGAATTTCTGCTCTTCGTAGGTCAGGAAAAAGAACGCGTGGTCGCGCCACATCGGGCCGCCAGTGGAGAATCCGAACTGCTGGTTGCGCAACTCGGGCTTGATCGGCGACAGCGCCGACTGGGCAGCCAATGCCTCGTTTCGGTTGTAGTAATAAGCACTGCCGTGAATCTGATTGGTGCCCGATTTGATAACCAGGTTGACCGTCGCCCCCGGATTACGTCCTGTCTCCGGGCTCGCCTCGGTCAGCGTCGAGAACTGCTCAATCGCATCGATGGGCAGTGTCACGCCGGCGATTCCGGAGACGCCGCCCTGATTGGCCGCAGGTACGTTCCACCACACGTCGTTATTGTCGGCGCCTTCAATTTGCCAGTTCACCATGTCGGGGCGCGTTCCGTTCACTGAACCGTAGCCGCCGCCCGCATATCCGGCGTAGCCGGGAATTACCGCAATCATCTGGGTGAAATCGCGGCCGTTCATGGGCACGTCCTGCACGGTCTGGCTGGGTATGTCCGTCGTCTGCACCGTCGACGTCGTGTCCAGCACCAGCGCGCTGGCCGAGACCTCAACGGTTTGAGCGGACGCAGTAATGCTAAGCTTCACGGTGAGCGTATAGATCGTGCCGGCCGAGACCGGTACCTTCTCGATTTTTTCCGTCTTGAACCCGCTGCTGTTGACGGTTACTGTGTACTGCCCGATCGGCAGACCCTGAAACTGAAATTCCCCGCCACTGGATGTCACTGCGTTCCAGGAGACACCGGTTCCGTTGTTTACTGTCTCCACCTTTGCGCCGGGTACGACGGCGCCCGAAGGATCGGCAACTGTGCCGTTGATCCCGCCACGGAAGTTCTGCCCGTGCAGGATCACGTGCGCAAACAGAATCACGACGAACAACCTGACAGCACTGCGATATGCCGAAAATTTCATTTACGACCTCCGGTAAATAGTGAGCCCGTCACGGGTGAAGCCCGCGATGCAGCGGTGCCAGCGCGCACAGCTCATGTCTGCTGCGTCGGCATTCGTATTCCTGAGGTCTTCGACAGGGAAGGTTGCCGCGACCAATCTGCGCTTCTGACAAGGAAGGCAAACAGGCGGCTCTTCATTTCGCAGGGAAATGAAGTTGGTCCTACATTCTTGGCACACGTCCGGAAAAATTTCAAGCGCCATTCATGATTTCTATGCGGCGCCGCATAAAAAATCGCTGTCCGGGTCCAAAGCCCCTGAACCTTCATGCGCGGTGTTGCTTTGTCGTGCGAAGCGACTGTCCCACGCTGTTTCAACCAGTTACCACAGGGCTGCTGTGAGCCGGTCCTGTGCCCTCTGTCACATACAGCCCTTGATCCCAAAGAGCATCATTAAATCCCGGAAAGGAGGGTTTTATGCCGAATCGAATCCACGTCGCATTCGTGGCGGTCATGCTTGCCACCGCCGCTTTCGGGATAGCCCAGACAGGACCTGTCATCAAAGAAGTGCCGGTAAGGCCAACCTCACCCGCATCCGGGAAACTGATGTACGCCAACTATTGTGCCGTTTGTCACGGAGTGGACGGCAAGGGAAACGGACCAGCCGCCGCAGCCCTGAAGGACCAACCGACCAACCTGGTGCTGCTGGCCAGAGACAATGGCGGGAAATTCCCGGATACGCACGTCTATTCCGTGCTGCAGTTCGGGATGGAAACGCCCGCGCATGGATCGAAGGACATGCCGGTTTGGGGTCCTGCATTCCGGTCTCTGGACAAGGGTACCCCTTCCCCTGACATGCAAGAGCACCAGAGGATTGCGAACCTGACGAGCTACCTCAAGTCGATTCAGGAGCAGTAGGGTTTCAGCCAGGGAGAAAAAACTCCCTGCCGCGCATGATGGCAGGGAGCTTTTTCTATCCCCGCGAAACTATTTCACCACCGCGAAAACAATCAGCAGCGTGAAAAGCGCCAGCGATTCCATAAAGGCCAGGCCGAGCAGCAGCATGGTCAGGATTCCAGCCCGTGCCCCAGGATTGCGCGCCAGAGCTTCGGTAGCCGACGCCGTTGCGCGCCCCTGTCCGAGGCCGCACAGTCCCGAAGCGATGGCCATCCCGATGCCAGCGCCGATCGGCACCCAGCTGGGTGCTGCGCTTCCGCCCGGAGATTGTGCGAATGCCGGCGATGCCATGAACAGGGCAGCCAGCGCCATGAATGCATATTGTAGTTTCCGCATATTGCTTTCTCCTGCTTCCGTAAGATCGCCGCCAGTGGGTGGTTGAGGCTCACCGTGCTGGCCCCCTCACGCTGAACGGCATGTTCCGCGCCGGAGTGGAAGCGGTGCTCCGGCCGGAAATCCTGTCAGTGCTCCGGATGCGCAGTCGCCTCCGCCAGGTAAATCGTAGTCAGCAGCATAAAAATATAGCTCTGGATCAGAGCGACGCCGAAGTGCAGCCCCAGAAAGAGGACCGGGATGGCAGGCGGTACCAGCGAGAAGAACACCGTCGTCAGCAAGTCGCTGGCAAACATGTTGGCGTAAAGACGAACCGTGAGCGACATGATGCGCGCCAGGTGGGAAATGATCTCGATGGGGAACATCAGCGGTGCGATCCACCAAACCGGCCCCATAAAGTGCCTGATGTAGCCGATCGGGCCCTGCGCACGAAGGCCGTTCCAGTTGTAATAGGCGAAGCTGAAGAGCGCGAGGCCGAGCGGAACCGACGGATTCGCCGTTGGCGTATCGATGCCGGGAAACAATCCGAAGCAATTGCAGAGAAGGATGAAGACTAACAGGCAGGTCAGAACCGGAAGGAAACGCTCGTATCCGTGCCCTATCACCTGTTCCGCCTGGCCGTTGACGAATTCGTGCACCATCTCCGCCAGATGCTGCGCGTTCCCGGGCTTTTCGACGCTAAGCCGCGTGCGGACCACAACGAAGAACAGAACCAGGCCCGTGAAGACGATCAGTTCCAGCGTCAGCGTGTTGTTGATCGGGTACTTCGGATACGCCGGATGAATGCCCAGCTTCCCGAGCAGCGCGTCCAGCGGCGCGGCAAACCAGTGATTCAGCAGGTGGGTTAGAAAATTGATCCAGGCGAGCATGATTTTTCGCTAATTGCGCAGGAGCCGAATGGCTTCGATGGAAAGGGCAACGACGGCTAATCCGATACCCGCTACCAATGCGTAAACACTACCGTGCAAACATTTTAGACTAACATACAGAATCGCCGCGACCATCCCGAGGCGAAGAAAAAACATGACTAAAGTGCGTCCCATCGGCCTCGCCGTTTGCTGGTTGTCCAGCCTGGCGAATATGGCCAGCGCCAGGTTGCGCCACTCGCGGATTCCGGTGTAAGAGATCAGCGCACCAGCCAGTTCCAGCAGCCCCGTTTGCCAGCCCAGCGTGAACGTGAAAATCAGGAACAGCACCAGCGCCAGAATGAGGACTGTCCGCAAGGCGCGGCGCAGCATCTCGCGCAGATCGTCGTCCGTCATCGTCGCTGTCAGGTTCGGGACGGGGCCGTTCTCAGGACTCACGGTCTTCCTTCTCCATCGCCTTTTCCTGGCCCAGCACCAGACGGAAAATCTGCACGAAGCCGGCGGCGCAGCCGAGGATGATGCCTACCAGATAGATCCAGTGCTGGTGCAGCCACTTGTCCAGACCCGCGCCCGCGAGCCATCCCACCAGCACCGCGGCCGGCAGAATGAACGCGATCTGCGTCAGGCGCTCGGCGCGAACCAGGCCGTCGACCGCGCGCGAGCGCTTCACGCTGCTCTGGCTTTGCTTCGGCGAATCCTGAGGCATCGGCGGGCTCCGGTTCCGAAACGGTTATACACCCGCGAGCCGGCGCTTCGGCCTGCGTGGGCAAAGTTGCACAGGCGACGAAAGTTATACTCGAACAAGATTTTGTCCGACTGAGGCGACACGACGTGTTCGAGTTCGAGTCAGAGTTTGAGCGCAGCCTGTATGCGCTTCGCCAGGAAAAACTGAAGCAGATCGCCGCGCTGGGGCAGCAGGCGTATCCCAATACCTTTGCGCCGCCTTCCGATCATCCGCTGCGCACGATTCCGGAGATTCGCGCGAAACACGACACGTGGATCGGAGAGCAGTTGGAGGCGACTCGTATTTCGGTTGCCGTTGCCGGCCGCATTATGGCCATCCGGCAACAGGGCAAGGCCGGCTTTGCCACGCTGCAGCAGGACGGGGTGAGGCTGCAGATCTACGTGCGCAAGGACGCGGTGGGCGACGCGGCGTTTGAGCTGTACAAGCTGCTCGATCTCGGCGATCACATCGGCGTTACCGGCTATCTGTTCCGCACGCGGACCAACGAGCTGACCATTCACGTGGAGACGATTACGTTTCTGGCCAAGGCGCTGCTGGCGCTGCCGGAGAAGTATCACGGCCTGGCCGATGTTGAGCTGCGCTATCGGCAGCGGTATGTGGACCTCTTCATGAACGGCGTGCTTAACGAGAGCCCCGAGCCGGGAGCCGAAACCAAGGAGCTGGAAGCTGGAAGCCGGAAGCTGGAAGCTGGAAGCGCGCCAGAGATCCGCGTTCGCGAGGTCTTCGTCAAGCGCGCGGCGGCGCTCAGGGCGATTCGGAAGTTCTTCGACGGGCGCGGCTACATCGAGGTCGAGACGCCGATGATGCAGCCGATTGCCGGCGGCGCGATGGCTCGGCCGTTTGTGACGCATCACAACGCGCTCGACATCGATCTGTTCCTCCGGATTGCTCCGGAACTGTATCTGAAGCGGCTGGTGGTCGGCGGATTCGATCGGGTCTACGAAATCAACCGGAACTTTCGCAACGAGGGCATCTCGACGCAGCACAACCCCGAGTTCACGATGGTGGAGTTCTACCAGGCGTACGCGAACTATCTCGACCTGATGACGCTGACCGAGGAGCTGATCGAGTTCGTGGCCAGGGAAGTGAACGGGACGACTCTCGTTCCGCTGTGGGACGAAGAAGGCAAGCAAGTCGACCTCTCGAACTGGCGGCGCTTCACGATGCGCGAGGCGATCATCAAATGGTGGCCGCCAGATGCTGGGCAGAAACCGGATGCCGTAGATTTCTCCGGGACCGAACACTTGAAGGCTCTGCTCCTTCGCGCCGTCCATTCGCTACGAGACGCCTCCGGCAATCTGCAGGTCGCCAAAGACCCGCAGCGGCTCGATCATTGGATTGAAACCTTCGACTGGATTAAATCAGCGATTGATGGAGGCGGCGCGGTTGGCACGGCGATCGCCGGCTTGTTTGAAAAGGTCGCCGAGGAGCATCTCATTCAGCCGACCATTATTTATGAGTTTCCGCTGGCGATTTCTCCTTTGTCGAAGCAAAAGCCGGACGAGCCGGAGTGGGTGGAGCGGTTCGAGTTTTACATCGGCGGATTCGAGCTGGGCAATTCCTTCTCCGAGCTGAACGATCCGGAAGAGCAGTTCCGTCGCTTCAAAGAACAGCTGGAACAGCACGAGCGTGGCGACGAAGAAGCCCATCAGATGGATCTCGATTACGTAAGAGCGCTGGCGTATGGTTTGCCTCCGACAGCGGGTGAGGGATTCGGGGTCGATCGGCTGACGATGATCCTGACGGGGGCGAAATCGATTCGGGATGTGATCCTGTTTCCGCTGCTGAAACCGCAAACCGGTGAACCGTGATCGGCGGCAGGCACCCCCCTCCACTCCTCCTCCTCTTTTTCGGGGTTGACTTGTTTTGTTAGAGTTAGCGGAGTTATCAAGCTCGATAACAAATTAAGTGGCCTGGAATAGGTCAATTGCAACTCGGCTAAGTTTGAATCAGACTCGGCCATGACTGAAGCAGGCTCGGCCGAGTTGGGCACAGATGATTGAAAGCGAGTGAGATAGAACCCGGCCGACTGTGAATCAAACCAGGTCGAGTGTGACGGGGACCCGGTTGAGTGTGCATCAATCTCGGCCGGATGCAAATCAATCTCGCCCGGATGTGAATCAATCCCGGCCGTGTTGAGGTCAAAGCCGAGGATAAAGCTGCCGGAGAAAAGACGGCCAGGGACCAATCGGCTGGCGGCCAGCAGAGGGCAGTCAGCAGCCAGCGGCCAGCAGTCAGTGATCAGCGGGAAAAAGCGTTCGGCCAGCACAGTTTTCTCCTTTCCAGCAATGGAAAAGGGCCGCCGCAGCGACCCCTTTTCCTTTTTTTACTCTATAAGTTCAGAATATCATACCCAGGGAATTGGAAGGCCAACTTTCTTTGGGTAAGTTGCAGAAGTAGTGTGGCAAACAATGGAGTTATAGGACAAGTTACATGAGTAAGGCTTGACAAGTTTTCCACATTTGGGCACTGGAGCCAGGAAAGACATTGCGGTCAGTCGGCCACCATGAGTTCGCCCGGGAGAATGGGCCGGGTGCGGGGCAGGACTCCGTATGCAGCCAGCACGCC
>JASHPM010000190.1 GCA_030038115.1 Acidobacteriaceae bacterium
AAATCGATCGCGATCCGGTCGCGCCGTCCTTCATCTGCGTAGTAATCCTTCAGCCGCTGGCGCAGACGGCTGAATTCCGTGCGCACCACCGACTCAATGCGCGGATCGAAGGAAGAGGGCTTCTGAAAGACATCGAGCCCGATCGCATATTCGCTGACTTTGTCGGCATCCCCCGCCAGGGTGTGCTCGACCAGATACTGCAGCAGCTGCCCGCGGCGTCCGCTGGCCGCAAACTGCGGCGAGGCCAGCAACTCCCCCAGGTAGGCGCGAATCTCTCGGGTGCGCGAACCGGGCGCACGAGAGGCCGCGTGGTTTTCAATGGTGCCCGGCATGCTTGGGCGATACCGCGGAAATTGAATGATTTTACCACGCGCGGCGTTAGGCCCGGTATGCCCATTTGGGCGCAAATCGGAGAGCATAAGTCGATCGCTCGAACACGGACACGTCCCTGAGCCAGGAGGGAGAGGGCTTCCGCGGGGGGCGAAAACCCTCGTGGCTGATTCATCGTACGTGTCCTCACCTGGTCGCTACTTGAACGCAAAATAGAATCCAAGTCCGGCCATCGCCGCGCCCGGTGCCAGGAAAAGGGTGCCCGCTGAATCCTTCAGGCCGGTAGTCTTCGAGTTGGAGCCGGTGTTGATCGAGAAAATATAGGCCCCAAAGCCCGCCAGGCCCGCGCCAGCGATCCCCATCACCAGCATTCCCGGCCTCAAATGGTGCTTCTTCGGCGGGGTGTTGTTGTTGGTCGTGGACGATGCGGCCGCATCGGAGGGGTTGACCATCAGGTCGAGCCGGGGCGGCAGGACCGAGCTGGCCACGTCGGTTGGCTCCGGCGCTGAGACCAGGTCCGTGTCGGTTGCGGTACTGTCCGTGGAGATGAGAGGCAGATTGGCCGAGGCGTCCGAGGTCTCCAGCGTCAGGGTGTTGGCATTGGGTTGAGAGTTTTCGTGGTTGACGGCGGGTCCGCCCAGCGCAAAGGTCGGGGTTGCCAGCAATCCAGCCAGCATTCCCACCAGAGCGCAACGGCCAACCGCGCCAGGCAGCGTCTGCATCGCGTGCGGTAGTTTCATTGGGTCCTCCAGGAAACACAGATTTTGAAGTTGACGGCGGCCCGATCCGGGCTGAGTGTTTCCTGGGGTAAATCGGCCGGATCCGGCCGCCGCTGCACGCGAGATTGGCCTGAGACGGCCTCGTGACGGTAGTCTCAACAGGTCACTGTAACGTCACAACTCGGCCCCAACCGTTTGTTATGAGCGAATTATCTGTTCGGTCGAAAATGGCGGGTCAATGCAACCGCAGCGCCGGGAGATCCCATCGGCCTCCGCCTCATCCAGCAGCTTCTCCATTGCGCTCACAGCGAGCGGCTTGCTGAACAGGTATCCCTGAATTTCATCGCAGCCCCGCTCCCGCAGGAAGGACATCTGCGCCTCACCCTCAACGCCCTCCGCCACCACCCTCAGATTCAGACTTCTCCCCAGACTGATGATGGCCGCGGCAATGGCCCCATCGTCGTCGCTGGTCGCGATATCGCGGATGAACGAGCGGTCGATTTTCAGCTTGTCTACGCGAAACTGCTTCAGGTAGCTGAGGCTCGAATAGCCGGTCCCGAAGTCGTCGATGGCCAGGGAAACTCCCATGCCCTTCAGTTCCGCAAGAATCGGGTGCACCACGTCGGCATTGGAGAGCAGCAGGCTCTCGGTCAGCTCCAGCTCCAGGCATCGCCCCTGCAGGCTGGACTCGGCCAGCACCTTCCTGATCAGGGAGCAGAAACCCTCACGCCGGAACTGCAGCGCCGATACATTCACCGATACTGGCGCGATTCTGTGCCCGCCGTTTTGCCATTCCCGCATCTGCGAACACGCGGACCGCAGCACCCATTCGCCGATGGGCAGAATCAATCCGCTGCTCTCTGCAATGGGAATGAAGTTGCCCGGAGGGACCACCCCCTTGGTGGGATGCTGCCAGCGAATCAGCGCTTCCATTCCCGTGATCCGTCCGCTGGCGATCTCCATCAGCGGCTGGTACACCAGAAAGAACTCCTTCGCATCCAGGGCCGCGCGCAGGTCGCTTTCCAGCGTCAACCGCGCCACAGCCCGGCTGTTCATCTCGCTCGCAAACAGCCGAACCCTGCTGCTGCCGTCTTCTTTGGCGCTGTACATCGCCGCATCGGCGTTCTTGATCAGCGTTTCCCCATCCTCCCCGTGCTCCGGAAACACGCTGATCCCGATGCTGCAGCTGGTATTCAGCGTCCGCCCATGAACCACGAAGGTTTTCGCCATGGCGCTCATGATGTGCTGGGCCGCCGCCATGGGTCCGGCCGCGTCGCTTACCCCTCCCAGCATGATCAAAAACTCATCTCCGCCCACCCGTGCGACCGTATCCTGCTCCCGCACGCACTCCCTCAGCCTCTCCGCAACAACTTTCAGCATCCGATCCCCAAACGAGTGCCCGAGCGAATCGTTGATGTTCTTGAATCGGTCGAGATCCAGGAACAGAACGGCCAGTCTTTCGTTTCTTCTGCGAGCGCCGGCCAGAGCCGTCTCCAGCCGATCCCGGAAAAGCACCCGGTTGGGCAATCCGGTCAGCGCGTCGTGGTAGGCAAGGAAACTCACCTGCGCCTCCGCTGCTTTGCGGTGGGTGATGTCCTCCGCCGTCCCCTCGAACAGCACCACCTTGCCGGTCTCGTCGCGCACCGCGCGCAGGTTCACCATCACCCAGAACCGGCTCCGGTCCTTGCGGTATAGCTCCACTTCCGCGCATCGCACAATGCCCCCGGCCGCCGCCGCCTCGGCCAGCTCCACCATTCGTTCGGGGTGGACAAATAACTGGGCGCCTGCATTCGTGATTTCCGCCAGCAACTCTTCCGCCGAAGCGTATCCGTGCATTTGCGCGAATGCGCGGTTGATACTGATGGGTCGCCCGTCCGGCGCGTGCTGGAAGATTCCAATCACCGCATTGTCGAAGATGGCGTGGTACTTCTCCTCTGCCTGTCGCGCCGCTTCCTGGGCTCGCTGCCGTTCGGTCACGTCGTGCGCCGCTACCAGCATGGCTTCCGTCCCCTGCATCTGCACGTCGTGGCAGACGATTTCGACATCGATGATCGTCCCGTCCTTCCTGCGATGCTTCCACAGGCTGGGGTACTGCAGGCCGTGTCGCCGTCGCGCTAAGTCCATGTACAGATCGGGGAGCATCTCTTCCGGGCGAATATCCGCGATCGTCATCCCCAGAAATTCACTCTCGCTGTATCCGTATTGCCGGAGGGCTGCCTGGTTCACCGTTAGAAAACGGAGGGTTCTGCGATCGAAAGCCCACATCGCCACCGGATTGCTCTCAAAAAAGAGCCGATAATCGCAATCTGGCCTCTGCACCACTTCGGCCGCGCGTTCCGCTGTCCATGCCGGCGCCTCGATGCCGCTCTCCTCCATCGCCTTCATGGTTGCATTTCGTGCAGCGGCCACCATCCCACCTGCCCATCCGGCTTCATACTGCAACCATCGCCGCATTCGCGCGCTCCGCGGCCCGCACGCTGCGGCGACAGCACCACCTCCACGGGCGGAGCCCACCCTGGATTCGGCATTCAGCCTTGTTATCGGATCGACAGATGGCGCACATGAATCGCGCCGATTGACGGAACCGCAGAAACCAGCGGATGCATCGGCGCACCTTTCACCCGCAGTTGTGCTGCCATGCAGTTTCTTCCGCGGAATCAGGGTCCTTCGTTTCCGGGCGCTGCCCTGGAATCAGACAGGACGCTTCCTTCGCTCGCCAGTCCTCCCGCCCTAGGCAACCGCGGTCTGCTCCAGGGTCGAGCACCGCCTTTACTGCACTCTCTGGTATGTCAGCGTCCCCTTCAGGTTCACGTCCTCCAGCACCATGGTATTGGCGTTGGTGAAGGTTACCCTAAAAGTCCCTCCCGGCGGCTTCGCCATCGGCTCATAATGGCTGCCCCTCGCATCGACCACCAGCTGCTGCTTCGGATTCCAGTCGATGACGTTCCGCACCAGCAAACCGTTCGTCAAAACATAAGTCCCGGACTGCGCCGTCATCAGCGTGCCGCTTTGCACGGTCTCCATATAGTGATTGCCCGCGGTCACCGTCATCGTAAACGCATACCGCTGGCCATTGATCGCGGTCGACCCCGTCCATTTGCCCATCAGGTTCTGAGCCGCCGCAAACTGCGCAGCCACCAAGAAACAAAATGCAACCGCCGTTCCACAGACTGTCTTCATCTCTTGACGCTCCTGTCGCCTTTCGCTGCGGGCAACCCGCCTCGCGATGGCCGCTACAGTAGCATCGGTCCGGTTCCCCCGCAAATTACCGTCGTACGCGGCAATGCAGGCAACGCTTCGCATCTCAGACTCGCGCGCACAGCAATCGCCCCGATCTGCCGTGCAACCGTTGCTCCTGTGCATTCTCGCCGAACCAGCGGGCGCGAATCGCCCCACTGTCCAGATCCTCGATCTGTGTGAATCCCAGCGCCTGCAAATCCTTCGCCAGCCGCGCCGGATCGAAGAACAGCCGGAACGGCTCGCCCGCCCGCGCCACCCGCTCCGCCAGAAAATCGAATCCCCGGCGTTCTGTCTCGGTCATCATCTCCCGCGGAATCGAGTAGTCGAACACGATACCGCTGCCGTGCGGCAGTCCCGCAACCAATTTCAGCGTCGCGAACGCCGCGTTACGCGTCAGATAGGGCACAACCCCCAGCCACGAGAAGAACGCCGGCTCGTCCTGCCGGAACCCGGCGGTTTCCAGACCATGGGCTAATGTGTCGCGCTCGAAATCCACCGGGGCAAAGCGCATCGTTTCCGGAATCACGATCCCCGCGCGCCGCAGCCGCTCGCGCTTCCACGCCTGTGTGTCGGGATGGTCGACCTCGAAGACCCGCAGTTCCGCGAACGGATTCCGGTACGCGAAGGTGTCCAGCCCGGCGCCCAGCACCACGTACTGCCGCACCCCATGCCGCACCGCCCGCGCCAGCTCTTCTTCGGCAAAGCGGCTGCGCACCGCGATAAAGACACGCAGCCCGTGCCCCCAGGGATTCGTCCTCTCCTCTTCGATTTCGCCGTGAACCCGAGCCGCCGCATCATCGCTCAGGATCCTCAGCGCCAGGGGATCCTCGAAAACCAGCGGCCGGTCGTACAGCTGATGCGCCGCCCGCCGCGTGGCTACCCGCTCCGCCGTCCCGCTGCGCCGCCCCTCGATCATGCTCTTATCGTATCGGCGCCCGCCTCGGCTCCCGGCTCCCAGCCACCGGCTCCCAGCTCCCAGCTCCCGGCCACCAGCTCCCAGCTACCGGCTACGGGCTCCCAGCTCCCGGCTCCCGGCTACGTCACGGCTGCGCATAATAGCCGTTGTCTGCGCGCACCTTCACGCCCGGCTTGTCCACCTTCACGGTCAGATCGTGCCACGCGTCCGGAGTATCGGGCTTCTGAGCATCGAAGGTCAGCGTATACCACGCCTTCGCGTCTCGGGCGCACTTGGCAATCTCCCCTGTAATGTCGTTGCTCCCCGACTCCACCGTGCCCCCGCTGTGCACCGCGAAAACCTGTAACGCCAGATCGCCCGGGTCCGACTTGTTCGGCTTCGTCACCGGCTTGGTAAAGCTCTCCCAAAGAAAGGTGCGCGCGCTGGCTGCATCCCCCGCCCCCAGCGGGTCGATCGAATAAACTGTGACGTCCGCCTGCCGCAGCGTGCTCGATATCCCGACGATTGCGCTGAAAAACCCCCGCTGCTGCTGGGGACTGATGATGACGTTGGGATTATCGAAGATCGGCCATCCCGGCCCCAGCCACACCACCAGCTTTCTGCCCCGCGCCTGTCCCAGGTACGATCCCAGTTGTGCCAGCGCTTTCAATGAAACATCCAGCCGTTCTTCTCCGCCGTAAAACCCGGCTGCGCGCGTAATATCGTGCAGCGACCCTTCCTTCTGGTGCAGCGTATCGGCCAGCGCATTGCCATCGCTTGACACCCCGGTGACCTGGCTCAGTCCCCTGTCCGTCAGCATAAAAATGCTCACCGGAATTGCCAGGTGTCCGCCATTGCCGCGCAGATAATTTTCGATCTGCGTCCGCACCACGCTCACGTTGCTGAAATTCGTATTCACATCGTCGATCAGCAGAAACAGGCCCTGAGGAACGTCGTTTGCCGTCTCGATTTCGTGCGCCGCGAACGACCGGATCGTCGCCGGCTGTTTGTTATCCAGCAGCGTGAAATCCTCCTGCTTCAAACCCGCAATCGGATTTCCCGCCTTGTCTGTCACCACCACATCCAGCGTCATCGGGCCCGTAGTCGGCGTGGCAGCCGGCGTCTCCACCGGAGGAACCTCCAGCGGCTTTTGCCCGAGGGCAGTTCCTCCGCAGCACACAAGAATCAGGCAGCACCTGCACCACCGCGTGAGCATTTTCCCCTCCTCAGCGCGCAACCGCGATCCATTATGCCAGACGCGGCGAGCTCGGGTGTCAGCGGCGGAAAGCAGCTATGGCTGCTGCGGGCTGGGGTTCGCCGCACCCTGCGCCGGTTGCGTGCCCTGCGCTGGCTGCGAACCCTGCTGACTTTGCCCCCCTGCCCCCTTCGTTTGCGGCGGCGCTGCTTGCCCCGCCTGTCCCGTTCCGCTCTGCGGCTGAGTCGCCGGTTGCGTTGGCTGCTGGGGTGTGGACGGCTGAGCGCCCGGTTTGGTCTCACTCGCCGGGGCCGGTCCCTTCGGACTCGCCGGCTGCTGCGCAACGCCCGCCTGCCCCGTGGCGCCTGGCGCTGGCGGCGCTTCTCCCTCGTGGTACGCGGCTCGTGCATGGCGCGCCGCTTCGCCCGGAGGTGGCGGCAGATTCTCCGCCGCCAGCGTCACCTCATTCACCACCGAAGGATCGTCGCGCAGCTTCAGATACAGCTGCCCGCCCTCCGGATGCGGCACCGGCAACACGTATCCCGGAAACCCGTCCGGTACCTCCACCGGATCGTCGAACCCGGGATCGCTTGCCACCGAATCCACCAGAAACAGATTCGATCCGCTCAGCCGGCACTCCTCGTCCGCACCCGCCGGGCACTTCAGATCGTGCAGCTCCGGCAACCGCACCAGCGTCGCCAGCGGCTGCCAGTCTCCCGCCGTGCCGTTCTCGACGATGCGAAACTTCAGCGGCCCAAACGCCGATCCGCCAAACGCCTTCGCCGGATCCAGCGTCGCCAGCGCTACCTTCCCGTTCTCCAGCGTCATGCCGCCGTTGTCCAGGCTCAGCGTCGTCGTGAAGGCCTCGTCCTCCGTCGCCACTTCAATCTGCTCCCCGCGCCGGAACATCGCCGGCGACTGCGCCCGCACGCTGAACGTCAGCTTCGCATCTTGCGGCAGCTCGTCCTGGTTGGCCAGCTGGATATTGCTGTAGGTACTCGAGGCCGACGCCTGCACGCTCTTGCCGATCAGCAGTACGCCGGGCCGCGGCGCGCCTACCGCCACATCCACCGTCATCGTGCGCCCATCCGTCAGCGTCACCTGCGCCTCACCCGCTTCGCCCTGCTTCAGCTTCGCCGCCTCCTTCGCATCTTTCGCCACCATCGGCAGCTCGTCGCTGCCCATCGTCGAATCGATCTTGCCCGGCGTAAAAGCCACTCCGTCCAGCGTCAGGCTCGCCACGTCTTCCAGCGTGCTGCCCTTCAGCAAACCCTGCGCATCGCCCGCATGCAGCGAAAAGCTGTCCAGATGCCCCGCCGCCGCATACGCGCGCAGCGGAATCGTCTGCGCCGTCACCGTCCCGTACTGCTTCACCTCCAGCTCCAGCGGCCCCGGATGCGTTTCCTTCAGCGGCAGGTTCACCTCCACCTGATCGATGCCCGTCGCCTTCCAGTCCGCCTTCAGCTCTTTGCCCGTCGAGTCCTTCACCAGGATCGTGTCCACGCAGCTCGCATCGTCGGTCGAAAGGTGGATCGTCTCCTCGCGCCCCACGATCAGCGCCTCGCGATCCGCCGCTGCCAGTTCCCAGTGCTGCGCGTGCGTGTTTTCCAGGCGGAATTGCGGTCCGTCGTACTTCTCGAACCCCCAGTACCCGTGCAGCGATGCGTCGATCGTGTTCCCGAAATCGCTGGCGCTCAGGTCCTTCGCCTCCAGCTCCAGCCCGCCCTTTTCCGCATCCGGCTTCACCGTCTCCTCGATGCTCTTGCCCGCCTTCGTCTTCAGGCGCAGCGTCATCTCGTGCGCGTACCCGGTGGAGAACACCAGCGGCGCTCCATCCACCGCCAGCACCAGCGAATTCTTCTGCGCGCAGTAATTCTGTTTCGAATCCACCGGATGCAGCGGCGGAGGCTGCGCCGCCTCAATCGCCGGCAGCGCCGTCACCAGCACCGACTTCGGATTGTGAAACGATGGCGGCGTATTCAGCATCAGCGCGATCTGCTCGCCCTGCTGCGTCGCCAGCGCCGGAATGTACTGGTACTGTGCCGTGTGGAACGTGTCGAGGATGCGCGCGATATCCATCACCGACCCCACGTACGGGCTGTAGAACCCGTAGTTCGCCTGCGGCGTGAAACTCAGCTGCATCGCCAGATCGCCTGCCGGGCCTGCCGTCAGCGCCTCCACGATGGACTCGCTGTGCCCGTCGTTCAGAATCATGGCCTCCTGCCCCTGCGTCAGGCACGCGGCCTGCAATTCCGGCATCCGGTCCAGGCACTTCTCGTCGATCTTCATTCCCAGGCTGCGCGCCAGCAGCGGCGCCGCATCTTTCAGCTTCGTCGGATCCGTCGCATTGATCTCGCGCACCGCCGCCAGATACGTGTCCAGCCGTGAGCGATCCAGCATCGCCTGATTCAGATCCTGCGACGCGCGCACGAACGATCCCGGCTTGCCCCGCACCGCGCCCACCAGCGTGTGAAAATCCCCACCCGTTTCCGGCGCCAGAAAAATCAGCACCTGCTGCGCGCCTTCCGGCACCGTCACCGTCAGCCCTCCATCGGCGGTCTTGTGATTCCACGTCTCCTGACGGAAAAACCAGTTCTCCGGCGGCGGATTCGTCGATCCGCGCAGAAACGCGGCCACCATCAGGTAGTGCGCCGACTGGCCCTCCGGCAGATCCGCCCTGATCCACACGTGATCGCCTGCCGCAAGGTTCGGCACCTCGGAGACGGGCAGAGTTTTGCCCGCTCGTGTCACCTTCACCTCGAGCTTCGGTCCCGCCAAATCAAAAGGAGCCGCATCGGCCCACGCCAATGCCGCCGCCGCCAGAGACACAACCACTGCCACAAGGGGGAGAAAACGTCGAATTGCCATATTGGTAACTATTTTAGGCCGCAATCGGGCAGGAAAAGGGCGCGAAAACTTCCACATAACGATTTGCTGACGCGCTTCTCCTTAAAAGGTTGTTAACAATCTGATGCGCCCTGTTACCGCAGACATCTCCTCGCTGACCGCTGCCTGCCTTCTGCTGGCTCTTCGCTTGATTTTTGCTGGCCGTCAGCTCGCTTCCTGCTGGCATTTCGCTCGTCTTGCCCTGGCTTCTCGCTCGCTTTTCGCTTGCTTACGGCAGCCCCTGCTCCCTGTACCCTGCACCCTGTACCCTGTCTTCTCGCCCTGCACCCTGGACCCTGACCTCGCTGTCATCTTTCAGAGCAACCCCGCTCAAACCCAGCTTCCGCGCCTCGCTCACCAGATACGCCAGCCGCCGCGCCGCCTCCGCATACCCGAGACCCTCCGGCCGCACGTTCGAAATGCAGTTCCGCTCCGCATCCGTCCGTCCCACCCGCGGCGCCCACGTCAGATAAATTCCCAGACTGTCCGGTGAGCTCAATCCCGGCCGCTCCCCAATCAGCACCACCACCGCCTCCGCGCCCAGCAGTTCGCCAATCTCATCCCCCAGCGCAACCCGCGCGCGATTTGCAACCACCACCGTTACATGTTCAGCGAACCCGGGTGCCCCATATCTGGCCCGGTTTTGGCCAGATGTGGGATTCCACGAATCCCGCAATTCTCCCAACAACGGAACCGCATGCCGCATCGGTGCGGCCGCCGACAGCCCATCCGCAATCACCACCGCCAGTTTGCAACAGACCTCGGGTGCCCCATGTCTGCCCTGTTGTTGGGCAGACATGGGCTGCAGCGACTCTCGACCCTCTCTCCGCCCCTTCAGTCTCTCCCGGCTTTCCGCATCCAGCTTTCGCCCCAGGTCCGGCCGCAACAGATATTCCATTCGTTCCCGCGCCTGACTCGAAACCACGGCAACTTCGCCGAACCCTGCCTCCCGCAACTCCCGCGCCACTCCCTCCGCATCGAACCCCGCATGCACCGCATCCCGCGCCCGCGCATGCGCCAGCTCAAAATCCAGTAGCGCCTGCGTCGGAAGGCTGTCGCCCACGCGCCCCAGCCCAATCCGCGCCGGCGTGAACCGCCGCAGCCGCGCCCACACATCGCCGTCCCTGGCCGCGATCCTCTGCTTGCTCATAACTCCGATGTCATTCAGAACAATGATGTCATCCAGAACCATCCACCAGACACCAAACCCTGACGTTTGGCAGCAGTGCAGCTTCAAACCTGTGCGAACTGGTAGGTCTAACTCACGAAGAGACGCAATATCTTGTGGCCCGAGGCCAAGTCACCCAATTAGCAACGTTTCTCGCAGCCCCGCCCCCTGCCATTCCCCAGCTAGGTTCACCCCACAGCAAGAAGCGGACTCCCTCGCCGCCCACTTTTCAATACCACTGCCCGCTGTCCTTCACCCCAAAGTACCGTCTTTCGACCCATTTTGGGAAAAACGCGCTAACCCCGGAACCCACGACATGCAGCCCAGCCCCGCAAAAACCCGAACCACCCCTCACTCCAGCCACTCCTGCGCTCCCGGCAGCAGCTTCCGCTCCGCCCCCGTCCC
>JASHPM010000191.1 GCA_030038115.1 Acidobacteriaceae bacterium
GGTGCGGAAGCCATCCCACTTAGGCTCGAAGATCCAGGCGCCGGCGGAGGGGACGTCGTCGACGCGTTTGGCGAGCATGGGCAGGATGGGCGGATTGACGGGAAGGTTCACGGATGATGTTGGTCGCGATGCCGGGAGAATGGCAGAATTCTACAGCCCTTTTGGATGTGCGAGAGGCGGTCAATGGAGAGCAGGCGGGCTTTTGGGGCGCGCAGTGCCGCCGGCAAACAGCGTCGGGCATACTGAGTGCATGCGAAATCACCAAGCTGCCTTTGTTTTTGTTGGAATGCTTCTCGCCTGCAGCGGCCTCATCGCTCAGGCGCCACGCGCCATCGCAGACGATCCGATCCCCGATCCAAAAAGTCCCACGCAGAACATCGAAACCATCATCCCGTCGCGTGGCAGCAACATGATGGGATATCTGCTGCTGGCGGAGGGCGCGGAGCCGCACGGAACTGTGATTCTGCTCCACGGCTTCCCCGGATACGAGCAAAACATGGATCTTGCCCAGGCACTGCGCCGTGATGGATGGAACGTTCTGGTCATGCATTATCGCGGCGCATGGGGTTCGCAGGGCAGCTTCAGCTTCAGCCATTGCATGGAGGACGTGGGCGCGATGCTCGCATACCTGACCGAACCGGCCAACGCCGCGAAGTTCCACGTGAATCCGCGCCGCATCGTCGCGATCGGCCACAGCATGGGTGGATTCATGACGGTGGCGGCGCTCGCACAGCATCCTCAAATCGCTGCCGGCGTGGTCATCACGGAAGGCAGCCCGGAGCACGATGGCCCTGGCTACTTTGGCGCCGAGTCCGATCCGGCCGATTACGCTCCTCTGGCCGGCACGTCGCCTGCGGCGCTCGAGCAGGAAGCGAAGACCCACGCGACGGCCTGGGGTTTCCCTGCGCTGGCCGCCAGGATTGCTCCACGTCCGATGCTGGTCCTCTCGGCCAACGATGGACTCCGCGCTTCCAACGAAGCGCTAACAGCGGCTCTGAAACAGGCGGGCTCTCCGGTCACGTATCTGCACATGGATACCGACCACGCCTTCACCGACCACCGCATTGCGCTGGAGACAGCGGTGCTGGGATGGATGGATAAAACGGCGCCTTAGCGGCCGATGCGGAAACCGTGTGTGGCGGCTTCCGCGATGGGCAGCGATCAGGGTTGGAGGGAGGCGGTGGCTTTGGCGGAGAGGTTTTTGAGGGCGTCGGGGGAAGTAAAGGTCCAGGATTCGGTGACGGTGGGGCCGGCAGAAACCTGAACGGAGCCGGCGGCAATTTTTGTCTTCCGGCCAATGATGACGTCGAAGCTGCTCTGGCTGCCAGGCGCGAGAGCCGGGGTGAACTCCAGGCTGATGGTGTGGCTGCCCCTGACGCCGGAGGGCGAGAAGGTGACGCGGCTGACGGCTCCGCCGGCAGTCGCGTATGCGGCGGAGAAGCCGAGGGCTTGATCGGTCATGGTGGTGGAGTCGGCGCTGGTGGTGAGTGAGAGCGCGCGGCCGGTGGAGTCGGTGAGGGACTGCGCGCCGGATTTCCAGGAGACGGAGACGGGGGCGAAGGTGAGGATGTGGACGCCGGTGGAGAGCGCGCCGCGATAGGGGACGAAGTAGGGCGGCTGGGCGATTTCCTTCCAGACATCGGCGGTGCTGGTGACGCCGCCAATTTGCAGAGCCGTGCCTTCGCCGGCGAGTCCACCTTGTTCGCGGTACATGAGGACGGGGATGGGCGCGGGAACAGGTGAGAGGCCGCTGCCCTGTTCGCTGACATCGGTGCCAAGAACGAATTGCCAGACCACAGGCGTTCCTTTTTCCGTGTTGAAGCGGAGCATGTACTGCGCGCCGTTCGATGGATCGGCGGGGCCGTCGAATTGCATGGGAACCTGGTGGACATCGAAGCCGGCCTTCTGATCGAGGGCGAGTTCTTCGGCGGAGTTGGTGTAGCGGACGGGCTTGCCCTCGGCGCGGGGGATGAGCTGGACGTCGTAGACGGGCTGCTTGCCGCGGTCGTCGAGGTTGAGGACGATCATGGAGTACGGGAGCTCGGGGCCAACCCACTGGACGATTTGCTCCGGCCAATAGCGGTAGTAGACGCCGGCGAGGGGGAGGGTGGTGGCAGGCGGAGCTGCGGAAGTCTGGGCGGCGAGCGCGAGGGGCAGCATAGCGAGAACGGAGGTTGCGATGAGGAGGGCTTTGCCGGGCATGGGAGGGTTCCTTTCGGATTGGGGTCAGAAGGCGAAGCGCATGCCCAGTTCGAGACGGCGGGCGCTTTCGGCTGCGACAGTCTGCGAGAAGTCGGGTGAAGAGACGACGGTGCTGACGGCGGTGGCGTTGGTGTGGTTGAGCAGGTTCGCACTGCGGGCGTTCAGCGTGAGGGTGCGGGCGTTGTCGGACTTGTTGGGGCCGATTTTCCAGGCGCGACTGAGGTTGGTATCGAGATGGATGAGAGTGGGCATGGTGCCGAGGTTGCGGGGCACATCGCCATTGATGGTGTTGGTGGAGAGAAGACCGAAGCGCGTCGAGTAGACGCCGGGGCCTGCGGCGGAGGCGTATGAGGGGCGGTCGTTGAAGACGCCGTCGCCGTTGTCGTCGGTGCCGGTGGTGACGTTGTATGGCGCGCCGGTTTGCGCGTCCATCTGCGCGGAGAGCGTGACCTTCCTGGGCAGGTTGTAATTGCCGAAGAAGAAGAGGCGCTGGCGGGCTTCCCAGTCGGGCCGAGCGGCCTCGCCCTGATTGCTGTAGGCGGATTGCGCGAAGCCGGCGTTGCCGGGGGTGTCGGTGGTGAAGTTGAAGTTGAGATAGCCGAGGAAGAAGGCGAAACGCTTGTAACTGTGCTGATCGAGGCCGAGGAAGACGACCTTGCCGCTGAGATGGCCCGTGTCCTCGAACTGAAAGATGTTCTCGTCGGGCGCGAGAGGACGGGGCGCGGCGAGAGCGGCGGCGAGGTTGGGCGGCGTGTTGTTGCTGCCGGCGATGAGCGGGGCGTTAATGTTGCGGGAGCGCGTCTGGTCCCAGGACTCGCCGGAGTAGAAGTTGGCCTGCGCGTGCCAGTGATGGGGGAAGTCGTGCTCGACGCCGAGGCCGCTCTGGAAGGAGGGAACTTCGGCGAGATTGGTGAGAGGAGCGTAGACGGTGGCGATGTCGAGGGACTGGCCGGTGGGGACGAGAGGCCCATTGAAGGACGGCGAATAGATGACCGACTCGGTCTGGCGCGTGCCGTTGAGGCGATAAGCTGCCGTGGCGGCGGCTTCCGGGATGACGGAGGAGAAGAGACCTGCGTGCAGGTGAATGACGGTCTTCGAACGCTTGTCGATGGCCCAGGCGAGGCCAGCGCGCGGGGCGAAGTTGGCGTAGGTAGAGGGTGAAGTCTGCAGCGCATAGCGAAGGCCGCCGGAGAGCAGGAGGCGCGAGCTGAGCTTGATCGTGTCCTCGGAATAGAGGGCGAGCTGCCACTGCGTGAAGGGCACGAGCGCGGCGCCGGTGACGATGGAGTAGCTGGTGGGCGTGCCGCCGGGAAGATTGAGGAGCGCGCGGCGGTATTGTTCGAGGCCTCCGATGGTGGTGGTTTGGCCGGTGGGGCCGTTGTTGGCGTCGAGGACGGGCGCCGTGCCGCCGCCGAAGGTGAACGCGCCGTTGAAGGTGTTGGGATCGGTATCGTGGACGAAGATGCCGAGGGACTGCGCGCCGACTTTCCAGGTCTGTTTCCTGTGCGTGTAGAGAAAGTCCTCATCGACTTCGAGGTTGCGTTCGCGGTCGTTGAGTTGCTGCGCGGCGCTGCCACCGCCGAGGAAATATCCTGCGACGTTGAGGCTGGGAGCGGTAGAGAGCGGGGTTTGCGCAGTGTCTTTCCACGTCCAGGCGGCATGGGTTTCGTGGAGGAGGTTCATGCTGATGGTTTGCGTGTTGGTGGCGCGGAGGTCGTATTCGCTGACGATCGAGTCGTAGCCTGCGTCCTCGAGGACGAGGCCGCCGATGCCCTGATTAGTGAGGGTGTTGGTGTTGGCGGCGAAGGAGAGAGTGAAGACATCGGATTTAGCGGCTTGCCAGTCACCGCGGGCGGAGGCGATCCAGAGGCGCTGCGGCGCGGAAACAGTCTGGTGGAGCGGGGTCTGGTCGTCATTGGCGTCGAGGGTGATGGCGTTGACGACGTTGAACTCATCGATGTCGCGCTTTTCGAGGGCGAGAAAGAAATCACTCCTGGTTTTGGTAATGGGTCCGCTCAGCTCGAAGCCGTAGCGGCGCCTGCCGGCGGGAGTGTCGACGGTCGAGAAGGGATCGGTGGCGTTGAAGATCGAGTCGCTGTCGGTGAGGAAGAGCGCGCCATGGAAAGTGCCGGCGCCGGGTTTGGTGTAAATCTCGACGCGGCCGCCAGCATAGGGAGGCGTGTCATATTCGGCGGAAAAAAGATCAGGCGCGGTTACAATTCGCGCGATGGAGGCTTTGGGGGGGAGGGCGCTGGAGTTCTGGAAACCGTCGACGGTGATGCGGGCGGCACCGGGAGCGCCACCGTTGGCCGCGGCGAGAATCTGCAGCTCGCGCTGGAAATCGTCCGGGTCGTCGGCGAGCTGCTGAATGTCTTTCTGGGTGAGGGTGTGCGTGCCGATGCCGTGATCGGAATCGAGGCTGACGCTGTTGTCCTCGTCGTCGACGCTGACGTTGGTGGTGACGGTGGCGAGGGCGAGATGGAAGTCGAGGCGGACGGTTTCTCCGGCGCGCCCATGCACGGGAAGCAAGGTGGGAGCGAAGCCGTTTGCAGAAGCGGTGAGGTGCATGGCGCCGACCGGCACGCAGTCGAGCACATAGTGTCCGGCAGGGTCGGTGGTGGTGGCCGGGCCTGCTTTGATCTGAACACCGGCGCCGGGGATGACAGCTCCGGTGGGGTCGAGCACGGTGCCTTCGACACGGACGCCGCTGGCGCAGCGCTGCGCATTGGAATGGGCGGCGGTGGTCAGGAGCAGTCCGGCGACGAGCGGCGCGATGACCCGGGTTCGGATTGTGGTTCTGTTCATCACGTTGATCTCATGGTGGGCGAAGAGGGTGAGGAGTTGCAGTGCCGATTGTCAGGAAACGCCTATGACAAACGTCATGCGATGAATTGCCGGATGCCGATGACGATCGATACGGGAAGTGCGGCAGGATTGTTCCGGCCAAACTTCGGCATGATTCCTTTCTCATGTTTCCAGCGGCGGGAGAGTCAAGTCTTACTGTGGTTTCTTTTCGTACCCCGCGTTTCGGCCACGATGTGCGGTGGGTCACTGCGCCGGTTGTGTGTGCGAGCCACACTGAGGGCGGAGGATTGTTACGGTCATGTTTCGCCTGGATACCCTGTCGTGCGCTCTCACTGTTCTTTCAACCTTGCTGGTCGGACGAAAGCTGTGGACCGGTTTGGTTGTGGCAGGTTTCAACAGCGTGGTGATTTGCGTGATTGGACTGCGGACGGCGCAGTTTGGATTTATTCCGGCGAATTTGTTCTGCATTGGCGTGTACGCGGTGAGCATCCGGTCGTGGATGCGGGAGAGCGGCCGCGAAAATCATCCCTCAGCGGCTAAAGCCGGGGTCATTTTGCGATCCTTACGGCACGGCTGAAGCCGTGCCCCTTCAAAACTGAGATGTTTCCGCGAGCGGGAGCTATTCGGTGCGGAGAGCCTGGACCGGGTCGATGGAGGCTGCACGCTGCGCGGGGATGATGCTGGCGATGAGCGCACAGACGCTGAGGGTGACGATGGCTGCGGCGAGGACGAGCGGATCCCATCCTTTGACCTGATAGAGCTGGGCAGCGATGAGATGGGCGCAGCCGATGGCTGCGGGGATGCCGATGAGGAGTCCGATAAGGATCTGCAGGAAGGCTCCGCGGAGAACGAGGCGGACGATGCCGGGGCGATCGGCGCCGAGGGCCATGCGGACGCCGATTTCGCTGGTGCGGCGCTCGACGGTGTAGGCGGTGACGCCGTAGAGACCGACGGCGGCGAGGATGAGGGCGAGGATGCCGAAGAGGCCGGTCATGTTGGCGACGGCGCGCTGCTGATCGAAGTTGGCGTCGACCTGCTCGCGCATGGGCAGGACATCGAGGAGGGTGAGGTTGGGGTCGACGTCGGAGAGGACACGGCGGATCTGCGGCTCGAGGCCGGGTATGCTGCCGCGGATCTGGAGGACGGCGCCTTCGATGTAGTGGGTCATGTCGTCGATGCGCTGCATCATGGAGCCGTCCTTGTAGTCGACGTGCTGGGCGAGGGGAGCGAAGAAGATGGGGCGTTGTGGGTCGCCGCTGGCGGGGTTGCTGTATTTTGCGTTGCGGACGACGCCTACGATTTCGTAGGTGCTGCCGTAGCGGGGGAGATCGAGGCCGAAGTGCTGGCCGATGGGGTCTTCGCCGGGCTTGAAGAAGCGCTTGACGAAGGCCTGGTCGACGACAACGACGTTTTGGGTGGCTGTGGTGTCGTCTTCGGTAATGGAGCGGCCGCGGATGATCTGCTGGCCGAGGGTCGCGAAATAGCCGGGAGAGACGTGATCCCAGGAAGAGCCGGAATTTTGGTTGGGATCGGGCATGCCGTGGCCCTGGCGGATGACGGTTTCGCCCCAGTTATCGGTGAGCGGGGTGTATTGGGCGAGGGCGGCGCGCTCGACGCCGGGAATGTGGGAGAGGCGGTCCTCGAGCTCGCGGTACATGGCATCGAGCTGAGGCTGGGTGTAGGAGGGCCAGGGCGCAATGAGGCCGATGACGACGCGGTGGTCGAGGTCGTAGCCAAAATCCTGGTGCTGGAGGTTGGAGAGGGAGCGGGTGAGGAGGCCGGCGCCGGTGAGCAGAACGACGGAGAGGGTGGCCTGGACAATGACGAGAGTTTTTTGCGACCAGGAGGCGTGGTCGCGGGTGCTGCGATTGGCGCCACGGAGCGCTTCAACGGGATCAGCGCGGGTAGCGAGCCATGCGGGAGCGGTTCCGAAAACAGCGCCGGTGATGAGTGAAAGCGCGAAAGCGAAGGCGAGGACGGGCAGCGAGGGACTTGCGGCGATGGGGACGAAGCGCGCGCCGTGGAAGGCGAGGGCGACGATGGTTTTGACGCCGAGATACGCGACGGCGAGCCCGGCTGCGCCTCCGAGGAGGGAGAGAAGGACGCTTTCGGTGAGGGTTTGGCGGATGAGGCGCTTACGCGATGCGCCGAGGGCGAGGCGGATGGAGGTTTGGGTGCGCCGCGCGGCTCCGCGGGCGAGGAGCAGGTTGGCGATGTTGGCGCAGGCGATGAGGAGAACCAGGCAGCAGACGGCGAGGAGGATGTGGAGGGTGTCAGCGTAGTTCTCTTTCATGACAGCGACGCCGGCGCCGGCAGGGATGACGCGAATATTTTGTTTGGAAAGATCGGCCTTGATGCCGGACATCCAGTCAGCGGGCATGCCGCTGTCATTGACGAGCCATTGACGGAGAAGCGCGGTCATGCGCGGGCCGGTGGTCGAGACAGAGGCGCCGGGGCGGAGGCGGCCGATGACGCGGAGCCATGCCTGGAAGTGGTGGAGCAGGGAGCTGGGACCGGCGAAGATGGGTTCCTGATTGATGGGGATCCAGAGGTCGGGCGGATCGCTGCGGAGAGTTTCGCCGAAAAAGCCGGGTGGGGTGATGCCGATGATGGTGACGGGGTGGTCGCTGACGATGAAGGTGGAGCCGACAATGGAGGGATCCGAACCGTATTCTTGCTGCCAGGTGCGATAGCTGAGCATGGCGACGGGCGGGGAGTTGGGCTGATCGTCAGAGGGTGCGATAGTGCGGCCGGCGAATGCGCCGAGGCCGAAGGTAGAGAAGTAATTGCCGGTGACCATCTCGGCGCGGAGGGGTTTGGCGGCGCGGTCGGTTTCGCCACGGCGCACGCTGTAGGTCCATCCCCCCGCCTGGAAGGCAGCGAGGGAGGAGAACTCGGGCGTGTTCTGTTGCATGCGGCGGTAAAAATCGTACGAGAAGAAGCCCCAATTGTCCTGAGTGCTGCCCTCGATGCAGCATTCGCTGCCGTCGCCGATGCGGTAGAGGCTTCCAGGATCGGCGACCGGCAGAGACTTCAACATCACCGTGTCGATCAGCGAGAAGATGGCGGTCGTCGCGCCGATGCCGAGGGCCAGGGTGAGCATGGCGGTGAGGGTGAAGACAGGGGACAGGCGCATCTGGCGGAGCGCGTAGGCAATATCCTGGCGGAAGGTCTGCATGGGGTCAGCCTCTGGAGGCGATACGCAGTTGGATGCGGGGTGGTTCCGGGAAGTGACTGGGGCAGGGCACAGGGCACAGAAAAGCGTTCGGCGTTCAACGTTGAACGTTCAGGAAACGGCGGGGCGCAGGAAGCGTGGCATCGGGGAGCCGGCACCGGTTTCGTATGATGGGCAGATGAAGAAGTTGCTGTTCTGTGCGGTTCTGGTGAGCTGGGGGATGGCGGGAGCAGCGCAGAGTGCGGGTTCGGCTCCGGGTACGCCCCCTGGGCCAGCTCCGAATGCGCCGACCGTGCAGAGCTTGCCTTCCGCGCCGGATGCTCGGCCCTGCGACATCGGCAGCCTGATGGTTTGCGTGAAGCATGTGGCAGAAGACGAGAAGGGGATCGTGCTGAGTCCGCTGCACGCGCCGGCGGAGGACCTGTGGTGGATCGTGCCATTCGGGGCGGCGACGGGCGTGGCGATCCACTACGACACGGAAGCGATCCAGGACCTGGGAGTGCATACGACGCGCGAGAACGATTTCAACAAACTGTCGGACTATGCGGGGTTGTACGCGCCGTTTGCGGCGGCGGGAGCTGGGTATGCGGCGGGATCGATGCGGCGGAACGACTACATGAAGGAGACGGCTGTGCTTTCCGCGGAGGCGATGGCGGACGCGGGGATTCTGGACGAGGGGTTGAAGTACGCACTGGATCGGGAATATCCGATGGCGGACAACGCGAAGGGCGGGTTTTGGCCGCAGGGGCCGAAAGGCTGGCCGAACAATCCGTCAATGCCGTCGGAGCACGCGATGAATGTGTGGGCATTCGCGCATGTGGTGGCGGGACAGTATGACGGGATTGCGACGCAGGCGCTGGTGTATGGGGTGGCGAGCACGGTTTCAGTGTCGCGGGTGCTGGCGCGGCAGCATTTTCCATCGGATGTGCTGGTGGGCAGCACGTTCGGATGGCTGATCGGCGGGTACGTGCTGAATCACCGATCGGTGGAGCACGGAAACCTGGTGGTTGTGTCGGCTGTGCAGACGCCGATGGGGCGCGGCATCGAGGTACGGCTGAATCTATCGCGCGGGGAATAGAAGACAGGTTACAGGTTGCAGGTTACAGAGCCACAGGGAGCAGGGGCTGGGGGCCTAGTCGAGTTCGGATGAGGCCGGCGGGAGCGAGTCCGGGCGAGGATCGCGGGGCAGCCGGGCTGCGGGCATTTCAAGCGGCCGCGGGCGGCCGGTGAGGGCTCGATATTCGAAGTACATGTTCATGCGCCAGCGCAGGACCATGCCGAAGGCGAGGATGAAGAAGAGTCCACCGGTCTGCTCAACGGTCATGATGCGGTCGAAATAGCCGCGGGCGATGAAGCGGACGGCAGCAAGCACGATGATGACGACGAGAAACATGCTGGAGCGCTTCATCATGATGACATCGCCTTCGCGGTGAAGGCGCGAGGTGCGCAGGAGCGGGTAAGCCAGCACGATGGCGCCGATGAGAAAGGCAACGAGCGCCCATAGCCAGGGAATGCGAAATATGGGCACGACGAACATGGAGAAACCGGTCGCCATGCCAGCAGGGGGGATGAGGATTTTCTTAAGGGTGACGGGGGTCTGACCTTCGCGGATGCGCCAAACAATGACGGCAATGGCGCCGAAAACGGACGTGACCGCGTAGGTGAGAGGAGAAATGTGCATCGTGTACCTCGGCTGCGACGCCGCAACGGATGGATCTTTCTGCGTTGGGGGGCCTGGAGAAGCCTGTATTCAGGATACGCCCACCGGGGCAGGGCTGACCTGGGGGCTGGTTTCGGGGGTTTTCGCAGGGATGACGAGTGAGCATGCGAATGGCGCAAACGGGCTATGGAAATATTGCACTGCAGCATGTATGCTTGCTGCATTGCACAATCATTCTTCTCGCGGGCAGGGCGGCCGCCGGAAGGAGGGGATTGGGATGGAAGCGAGTGTATTGCAGGAACAGCCGAAATTGATGGTTGAGCCGCCATTTATGCTGGAAGGCCGGGCCGCGCTGGTGACAGGAGCCGGACGCGGCATCGGCAGAGCGATCGCCAAACGCCTGGCGGCGGCGGGGGCCAGGGTGATGATCAACGACCTGGATGAAGCGATGTTGCGGGAATCGGAAGCCGAATTCGCCGACGCGGAGCACGTGCGGCATGTGCAAGGCGACCTGACCGACCCGTCGAAACCGGATGCGGTAGTGCAGGCGACGCTGAGGGCTTTCGGGGCGATCGACATCATCGTAAACAACGCCGGCTACAGCTGGGACAACGTCATCCAGAAGACGACGGACGAGCAGTTCATGGCGATGCTGGAGATTCACCTGGTGACGCCGTTTCGACTGCTGCGGGCGGCGTCCGGTTTCATTCGCGAATCGGCCAAGCGGGAGATTGCGGCGGGCCAGCGGGTGATGCGCAAAGTGGTAAACATCACCTCGATCGCAGGGACCGATGGCAATCCGGGTCAGGCCGGTTATTCGTCTGGGAAAGCAGGAGTGATCGGGTTAACCAAAACGCTGGCGAAGGAGTGGGGCCGTTACAACGTCAACGTGAATGCGGTGGGATTCGGGCTGATTCAAACCCGGCTGGTGCAGGATCTGAACGCGCCGGACGCGCAAATGGAGATGCACGGACACCAGATTCGTCTGGGGGTGCAGCCGACTTTACTGGAATCTGTGAAAAGCGCGTGCCCGCTGGGCCGCTTAGGTACACCGGAGGAGGCAGCGGGGGCAGTGTTGTTCTTCTGCTCGCCGCTTTCGGATTACGTCACCGGCGAAGTGCTGATCTGCGGGGGTGGGCTGCACTTTTAGGAGATTGTTTGGGGGGCCGAATTTCAGCGACGTGCGGCTCGGCGTCAGCATCTTTGGCGAACAAATACTCTTCTTCAACCAGCCAGTAGACCTCAAGCCAGTGGTCGAGGCTGTGTTCGTGGCCGGAGTCGTGCGAAGCGGGGTGGGGCTTTTCGTGGACATGGGGAACGTGTTCCAAGAGGGCAGACATAATTGCCTCCGTGCAGATCGCCTGGCAGGACAAATGAGGATTGGCCACCAGAACAGCACAAAGGCGGGGTTCGTGCTGTGATGGCCGTCACGAAACTTCTGTTTTCATCCCATCAATAAAAACGCAATTTCGTTGACGGCTGACGGCGCGACTCCGGGGCGAAGGCTTACAGTAGGTTCAATTCCGCGGTTTCCGATCGCAGTACTGAACGCTTTCCTATATCCCCGCTGCTAATACCCAGCCGCCGCGGAAGGTTAAACGGGCCCACGGTCGGAGGACAGAGCCACCCCCGAACCCTGCCACTTCGACATGCGCGCTTATAAGGTAGTGGTGCCGCATGTGCGTCCATACTCACCTCGCGTGCCGGAGTCGCAGAGATGCGTGTTCCGCCAGGCAGCGCCCAGCTTCTTATCACGATCCGAAACTCAGCGTGTTTATGGATCCGGAACGACACAGGATCCTCCTCCTGAACTCCCGATCGAACATCGGTGACAGCACGCGCACTTGTTCCGCCCAGACGCGGAGCCAGCGATTCCGCATGCTGCGCCCTCCGGCAGGTTCGGCCGGGCATAGCCTGAAGGGAGCCGGGCCATGACAGACAGAGAAGTGGTTGTCCTGAGCGCCGTGCGCACCGCCATTGGTAAATTCGGGGGAGCACTGAAGGAGATTCCTCCGACTGAGCTCGCAGCGAAAGTTGTTTGCCAGGGGGTGCAGCGCTCTGGCCTTGTGCCAAACGACATTGGTCATGTTGTTTTCGGCAACGTAATTCATACCGATCAGAAAGATATGTATCTTGCCCGGGTGGCCGCGCTGCGCGGCGGCATACCGGTAGAAACGGCAGCGCTGACCGTGAATCGACTGTGCGGCAGCGGGCTGCAGGCCATCCTCACGGCGGCGGCAGCTATCGTTCACGGCGACACCGACGCAGCCATCGGCGGAGGAGCTGAGTCGATGAGCCGAGCGCCCTACTGGTTGCCCGCGATGCGGTGGGGCGCGCGGCTGAATGATGCGACCGCGATCGATGCACTGGTGGCAGCGGTTACCGATCCGTTCGACGAAGTACACATGGGAATCACCGCGGAGAACGTCGCGCGCAAGTGGGGGATTTCCAGACAAGACCAGGATGAGCTGGCCGTGGAGAGCCATCGCCGCGCGATGGAAGCGATCAACACAGGCAAATTCAAAACCCAGATCGTGCCTATTGAACTGAAGACAAAGAATGGCCCGGTTTTTTTCATGACGGACGAGCAGCCAAGGTCCGACGCGACGAAAGAAAATCTGGCAAAGCTGAAGCCGGCCTTCGACCCGGAGGGAACGGTGACGGCGGGCAATGCATCGAGCATCAATGACGGCGCCGCAGCCGTGGTTCTGATGGAACGGAAAGCGGCAGAGGAGCGCGGGCTGAAACCTCTGGCCACACTGGTGGACTATGTGGTGGTGGGTGTGGAACCGGCGGTGATGGGTATTGGCCCTGTCTCCGCGGTTCGCAAGCTGTTTCAGCGGACCGGGCTGAGTACCGAACAGATGGACGTGATTGAACTGAACGAGGCATTCGCTGCTCAGTTACTCGCTGTTCGACGCGAACTCGGATTCCCTCCGGAGAAAACGAACCCCAATGGCAGCGGGATCTCGCTGGGCCATCCGCTGGGAGCGACCGGGGCCATTGTCACGGTGAAAGCGCTGCATGAGTTGCGCAGGACAGGCGGAAAATATGCGCTGGTCACCATGTGTATCGGCGGCGGGCAGGGGATTGCCGCTGTTTTCGAGAACGTGAACTAGCGGGGAAAAGGAGGGAGATATGGATACGGCAGTTCTAATAGAAGCGAAGCCAACATATCTGCGTCCGCTGGAAGGCAGAGTGGCTCTGGTGACGGGGGCGTCGCGCGGCATAGGGCGCGCCATCGCCAGGGAACTGGCCGAACGGGGCGCCATCGTTGTCATCAATTTCTTTAACAGCCTGGTGCGGGCGCAGGAGCTGCGAGACGACATAAAAAGTTGCGGCGGCGAGAGCAGCCTGATGCAGGGGGACGTCTCCAACCGGCAGGAAGCGCGAAGGGTGATTAACAAACTGCTGGAAATCTATGGTCGGCTGGACATCCTGGTGAACAACGCGGGAATCACGCGGGATCGATCCATACGCAAGATGACGGACAGCGACTGGCTGGACGTAATTGAAACCAATCTGAACAGCATTTTTTACTGCACCAGCGCCGCGGTACCGGCCATGGTGGAGCATAAATACGGCCGGATCGTGAATATCGCTTCATTCTCCGGCCAGGCCGGGAATTTCGGCCAGGCGAATTATGCGGCGAGCAAAGGCGGCATCATCGCCTTCACCAAGGTGCTGGCGCTGGAGCTGGCGAAGTACAACATCACCGCCAACGTGGTGGCACCTGGCTTTACCAGCACGGATATGCTCGCCGCAGTGCCGGGCGATATCCAGGATCAGATCAGGAACCGGATTCCGCTCGGGCGTTTTGCGCAGCCGCATGAAATTGCAAAAGCCGCCGCCTACCTTATTTGCGACGGCGATTATGTGACTGGCCAGCAAATCAACATTAACGGAGGCCTTTATATGTAACGGTTGTTGTATGTTGTTCACCGGGAGCGGGCGCTCAGCCATTGTTCGATGTGCGGCCAGGTGGTCCTGGGCGCCGCGCTTCCGGCCATGATTCCAATGTGGCCCCCTGGAATCCGATACAGTTCCTTGTCGCGGCTCCCGACCTTGCCAAGGATTGCCTCCGACTGACAGGGAGGCGTGATGTGGTCGCCGGCAGCGATCACGGTGAGCAGGCTGGCCCGTATCCGCCTCAGATCGACGCGTTCTCCGCGCACGACGAGTTCGTTTTTCATCAGGCGATTGTGGCGATAGAGTTCCACGATCAGCTCGCGATACGCGCCGCCGGCCATGGGAATAATGTCCGTCACCCATGTGTTCATGGCGTGCCAGGCTTCCACGGCCTCCGGATCATCCAGGTTGTCCCACAGCTTGCAGTAGTTGGAAATGTAATTCTCGACCGGCTTGAGAGCCTTTGCGCCATAGTCGATCATCTCGCCGGGCATGTTGCCGAAGGCGTCGAGGATGGTGTCGACATTGAAATACTTTTCATCGGTCCAGCGCGCGAAGGTGATGCCATTACGATTGGAAAAATCGAGCGGCGCGGTGAGGAGCAACAGATTGCGGAGGCCGTCATCGGGCCGCATGGCCGCATAGATCGTGGTGAGAATGGCGCCGATGCACCAGCCCAGCATGCTGAATTCCCGGGAGCCGGAGATTGCTTTGACTTTGCGAACCGCACGGGGCAGATACTCGAGCGCGTAGTCGTCCAGGTTCATGTGCCGATCTTCGAATCCGGGCGCGCCCCAGTCGAGCAGGTACAAGTCATAGCCGCAGCCAACCATGAACTCGACGAAGCTGTGACCCGGGCGCAAATCGAGAATCGAAGGGCGGTTCATGATGGCAAAGATCAGCAGCAGCGGGATGGGATACCGATCCTTTGCGGGGACCACGGGCGTGTAGCGGTACAGCTTCGCTTTGTTGAGGGCCCAGACGAGTTCCTTTGACGTTTGCGCGATGGGAGCCTTGGTGGTCAGCACGCGGGTAAAGGTCTGCAGACGCTGCTCGAGATCAACGAACGCATTCAGGGACGCGACATCGGGTTCCATGGCTACCTCTTCGGAGGCCCTGCACCCCGGCGAACGAAACGACGGCGTGCTTTGGAGCGATTCGCGGACGCGGTCGTTCCGGGACCGGGTTTGGTCACCGGCGTTGCGGGTGCGTCCGCGCGTTGGGAGGCATCCGATTTCGACGCTGACCCGTTGGGATGCATGAACTCCCGGAGCGCATCCAGCTTGGCATCCATGTCATCCAGACGCATTTCGACGTTGGTGAATCGCTCTGCGAGAGCGGCGACCTCCTGCCGCGACGGAAGGGAAAGCTGCTGGAGGGCCTGAATCATGGATTTGTCGAGGGTTTCGCGCATCGGCGCTGAGGCGGTCAGATACCCCTCCAGCATGGCGCCGGTGGCCTGGGCATAAGCTTCGCTGTTGACGGCCTCCACCATGGTTTTGGCCATGGCGTCGAGGTACGCGTCGCGCATGGCACGGAGGGGTTCCAGCGGATCGAAGGGTTTCGAGGTCTTCTCCTCAGCATCGTTCATGAGCAGCGCCTCCTTTCGGGCCACACGAAGCATATACCCGCCGAGCCGAGCGGGCTATGCTTCGTGCCTCGTGGCTGCCGCCGGGGCGCGATTACGCGGCCGGCAGGGCGCCGATTGTGAGTTCGGCCCGGTTAGCGGACTGCCATGTCCAGCAGCTCTTTCTGGGCGTCGACGATCGCGTCGACTCCGCGCTGGATCGAGTCGGCCGCGGCCTCTACCGGACTGCCCTTGACCCCGAACTGTTTATTCGAGGCCTCCAATACCTCCTTCGCCTGCGCCGCGGACTGATCCAGCGCTTTCTTCTGCATGGCAATAACGCGCTCCACCGACTTCTTCGCGAAGCTGTCGGCCTCTTCATTGACCTTCGCCGCCGCCGTGGTGCGCTCCTTCAGCATTTCGGCGAAGGCCCGGCTCTGCTCGACGAACAGGTCGATGGTGGCTCTGTGGACTCCCGCGAAGCGTTCGATACCGCTGTTCTCCAGCTCCAGAAAGAAGAGCCCGGGCGCGCCCGGCAGCTTCTGGACAGCCTTCTTCCACAGATCGACAAGTTCGGTATTATGCTGTACTGCAATATCGATGGTTTTCTTCTGCACCTCGGCGATTCTCTCCACGCCGGAAGTGAACAGCCTGGCCCAGGACTCGCCGAAATCGATCTTTTCGGGCGGTTCGGGCATGGCCGGATCGCGATGAACTCTCTGCGTCGTACCCATTTGGCTCCCTGCCTTCCCATGCTGCACGTTCTGCTGCACTGCAGCATACGGTTATGTTACTCCGTCGCGGGTGGATGTCAAGGGGTAAAATGAAAGCCCCACATGGCCCAGAAAACAGTTCTGATCAAGAAATACGAGAACCGGCGTCTTTATGACGCAACCAACAGCCGATACGTGAACCTGGAAGACGTGGCCGAGATCCTGAAGAAGGGTCACGATGTTCGGGTGGTGGACGCCGCGTCGGGTAAGGATATTACGCGGCTCATTCTCACGCAGATCATCATCGAAGACGCCAAGACCCCGGATTCCGCGTTTCCGCTGGACCTGCTTCGGCAGATGATTATCACCTCCGGCCGGGCGAGCCAGGAGACGGCCCTGCGCTATATGAGGGCCATGCTGGACATCTATCAGGACACATACCGAGCGATGTCGCCGGCTGTGAATCCATTTGCGGGTTTTCGGCAGGGTTCGGGTACAGGGGCAAGTGCAAATCGGGCCGAGCCGGATCAGCCGCCGAGCCACAGTGTTGGGGATTCAGAGCCTGAGACAGAGGAAGTGGGTGAATTGAAACGGAGGGTGGCGGATCTGGAGAAGCTGGTAGCTTCTATGGCACCCGGAAAGGCGGGATCGTCCCGGAAAGCAGCGCGCAGAAAATGAGCATGGCCGCGCAAAGTGCGCCGACGGGACCGGATGAACGTCCCCAGCTGACAACCTGAGGACGAGGCTGCTGCATTGCTCCAGATGGCATGCTGCAGCGCAGCGCGCAGCTCGAAAGCCGCCTTTGGACGAGGCGGCGAACCAGGTATCCGCAAGCCTTGAAAATCGCGAACACGTTACGGAAGTAACGGACTGGGCGGCGGAGAGCCAACGAAACGCCCGACCGGCGAGAGTAGACCTTAATAGAAGGTGACTCCGATGAGTCTTTCGCGCAGGGGTTTTGTCCAGCTTGCCGGCACGGGTTTTTTGTCACAGTCGCAGCTTTTGAGGGCGGAGGGGATTCTCCGGCCAGGTTTGCCCGAGGTCCGACTGACGGCCGGGCGGTCGAAGGTCGCCCTGATTCACGGCGGCGATCGGCGCAGGAACGTGCATGATGCACTGGCGGCGATCGACGCGGAGATCCGGGAGGGGCTACGGCATAAGAGATATGTCGTGATCAAGCCCAACTTCGTTTCAACAACGAACCAACTGGCGGCCACGCATCTGGACGCCATCGAGGGAATCCTGGATTATCTGGAGCCGCGCTTCCGGGGTCCCGTGGTCATCGCCGAGTCGTCTGCAGGTGACACGCTGGAGGGCTTCGAGCATTTCCGGTACAACCAGCTGGCGACGGAGCGGCGCTCGCAGAAGGTAAGCCTCGTGGATCTGAATCGCGAGGGAAAGTTCGAGACAATCTCGCTGCTGGATGCCGATCTGCATATTGCGCCGGTGCGCCTGGCCGCTCGGGTGCTCGACCCGGAAGCGTATGTGATTTCGAGCGCCATGCTGAAGACGCACAACACGGTGGTGGCAACCATGTCGGTGAAGAACATGGTGCTGGGGTCGCCTTTGCACAGCGCACCGGGCGATCTGCCGTGGAACGACAAACGGAAGTATCACGTGGGCCTGCGGCAGACGCATTACAACATGCTGGTGACAGCGCAGAAGCTGCAGCCGAACTGGGGAGCAGCGCTGATCGATGGATTTGAAGGGATGGAAGGCAATGGTCCTGGGAATGGCACGCCGGTGGCGTCGCATGTGGCCATTGCGTCGACCGACTTCGTTGCGGCGGACCGTGTGGGCCTGGAAGTGATGGGCATCAATCCGGAGTGGGTGGGATATTTGGGATATTGCGGACAAGCAGGACTGGGGCAATACGATCTCGCGAAGATTGAAGTGGCGGGAGCGACGATCGCATCGGTCGCGAAGAAATATCAACTGCACCCGGACATCGATCGCGAATTGCAGTGGATGGGCCCGCTCAGGGAGCTGTCGCCGAAGGTAGGAAGTTTGCTGCAGCGGGGCGATTCGATTTACGGGGCGTAGTCTCGGCCGAAAGCTTCGGGCAGACTCTACCGGCAATCGCGGCTGCCAGCATAGCTGAGCCGTCCGTCTGGCCGGAACAGGATCGACACCTTAACAATGTTCACCGTTGGCGCCTGGGAAGCCTGTATAAAGGATTCCGCAGTTGGAAGCCGAAGCGCGCAATCGCGAGGAAACAGAACTTCGGCGAAACAGCGGGAGAAGAATATGCGATGGCTGGCATGGACGGCGCTGCTGACGGCGAGCGCGTGGGCACAGATGCCCGGGCAGAATGGAATGCAGTGGCCGGACATTACGCAGGAGCAGGACTACACATGGCATCTGGCGTCGAGCGCGGAGCCCACGGGCGCGAACGCCGACTATCGGACGCTGACGCCGGGCGTGACACTCACCGTACTGGACGACGACGGTCCAGGGATGGTCTCTCATATATGGTTCACGATTGGCAGCCCTGAGCCGTATCACCTGAAGCGCATCGTGCTGCGGATGTACTGGGACGGAGAAGAGACGCCAAGCGTGGAAGCGCCGATCGGCGATTTCTTCGGCCTGGGCCTGGGCGAGTACTATACGTGGAATTCAGAGATGCTTTCGGTGGGAAACAGCAGGGCGCTCAACTGCTTTTTCCCGATGCCGTATCAGCATCACGCGCGCATAACCGTGACGAACGAAGGCAAGATGACGGTTTCGAACCTCTACTACAACATCGAATACCGCAAGTACGCTCACCCGCTGCGGGCGGGGGCTTTGTACTTTCATGCGCAGTACCGGCAGGCGCAGCCGAATCATGGATGGACGAATCAGTGGTACGAGAATGGCGACCCCCTGGTGAATTACAAACGGAATCTCGACGGCAAGGATAACTACGTCTGGTTTGAGGCGAAGGGTCGGGGGCAGTTTGTTGGGGTCACGATGTCGGTGCTGCAAAACCAGGACGGCTGGTGGGGCGAAGGCGACCCGATGTTCTTTATCGACGACGAGAAGGCTCCGATGGTGCAGGGAGGGACAGGCTCGGAAGATTACTTCCTGGGGGCATGGGATTTCGGTGGCGCTCCGTTTTCCTTTCCCCTGTATGGAGCGCCGGTGGTGGGCAAGGAACTGGCGGGAGAGCGATGGAGCGTGTACCGGTTTCATCTGGACTCGCCGATTCCGTTTACGAAATATATGAAGGCGACGATTGAGCATGGGCACGCGAATGCCCGCTCCGACAACTACTATTCCGTCGCGTACTGGTATCAGACAGAGCCGCACATGCCGTTTCCGCCGCTGCCGTCGATGGATGACCGCATTCCGACGCTGGAAATTGTGGGTGGTCCGGGCAACGCAGGCGCCGGACGCCCGCAGACGGGGCTTTCTCCAAAGTAGTCAGCGGGCGACGGAATCTGGCTTAATAATTTTCGCCGTTGTGACGGCCTGGCCGGTGTGGCGCTGGGTGTGGTCCGCGCAGTGGACGAGCAGTCCGCCGACTGTGGTGGGCAACGCCTTGCGGCCGACACCGCGGGATTGTTCGAGGCCGGGACCGGAATAGCTGAGAATGCGGCGGATGGCGTTGTCGATTCCTGCGTGGAATTCGGCGAAGAGTTCGTCGTGGGTTGCGCCGGGGTCGAGTTCGGTTTTGAGTGCGGCGAGCTGGCTGGGGTTCAACTGCTCGCCTTCAGCGTATGTGAGAAGGCGGTCGAGGCTGCGCACGATGTGGCGCAGGTGAAAGGCGACGGGAGCGATGCCTGCTGGACGAGCGTTGAGGGCTTCGTCGCTGGGCGGGGCGCACCATTTCTCGATGTCTTCGCGAGAAAGTTCGAGGGCATGCACGACGGCACGCAGAACGGCGGGGATTTCAGAATGGGTGCCGCGGAGCCATGGCTCGGGTTGGGTGCTCATGGCTTCGATTGTCTTACAGACGGGTTCGGGCGAGGCAGTGAGACCACGGCAAGCTGAGGTTTGGGTTTGGCGCAACTGCATCGGCGAGAAGCCGGTTGGGTTGTTTTATCCAGCGGGCGGCTTGAGGATTGCGGCGGGAAGCGTGATCGACCCGATGCGGCCGGAATTCTCGTCGACCACGATGATGCGCAGAGTGCCGGTGTCGTGTTTTTGGTCGACGAATTCGTCGAAGGGAATTCCGTCGCGCAGCATCTTCGCCCAGGTTTCGGGCCTTAGCCGCAGAACCAGCGTTTGCCCGTTCACCTGCGCGTGAACTCCCGAGTCGTCGCGGTGCACGAGGAAGATGTCCAGGCTGTCGGTCCATCGATCGTCCTGCTGAGAGGGGCTGATGTCGGTGGCCGCAATCCGAAGCGCGAGGGCGGCTCCGTTCGATGCAGCTGCAAGGCGTGCGCTGACGGCGATTTCGTCAGAATCGAGGGGTTGCCAGATCGCCTGGCGAAAGCGGTCCCTGAGCGCGGCGGGTTCTTTGGCGTAGAGGTAGCCGGTGCGATAGCGAAGCGCGATGTCGCGGCGCGTGGCGAGCCTGACGGTTAGCTGGTGATAGCGGTCGTCGGGCGGCGAATCGGGCGCGAAGCTGAGGAGGTACGTCGCTCGCGCGTCATCGATGACGCTGTTGAGACTGGCAATCATGTTGCCGGAGCGGCGGAAGGCTCGACCCCCCGTGGCCTGAGCCATTTGCCGGATGGCAGCCTGGATGGGGTGAGTATCCTGCTGCATTTCGGCGGTGATGCGGCCGGGGTTGGGACCGGTCGTGGCGCCAGGGTTGTTTTCCTGAACTGGCCTTTCGAGTCGCACGCTGGAATTCTTCAGGCTGGGATCGACGGCCATGGTTTCCAGTTGCGAGGCATCAAAAGGATAGATGCTGACGTGGGCGTCATTCAGCGTCTCCTGGGCGCGGAGCGCGAAGCTGTCGACGCTGTTGGGGCCGCGGTCGCTGCCGGCCGCCTGAGCGGCCCAATCGGCGAGCACGTTATCGCTGGCGATCCAGACAAGGTTCTTGTGCCCGGGAATGCCAGCAAGATGTATGCCGACACGAACCAGTATGGCCAGCGCGTCACGAATGGGATGGCTGCCCTCTTTCATCAGCCTGGGATCGACGGTGGCGCCGGCTCCGCCGCCCGGAATGTCAGGAACAGCACCCTGTATTGGCTCGCTGGCGGGCAGGTTTCCGTTGACATATTGCAGATCGGAAGGGTCGTGGACTTCGTCGAACTGCTGCCGGTTGCGTTCTTCCTGCTCCTGAGCCTGGGCCAGATCCGCGGCGCGGGGCATCCATTGCTGCAATACGGAAGCGAGGTTGGAGCGATCGCTCGTGTCCTCCACGAGAACTTTGAATCCCTGCGCGGTACGGACGTAGAGGCCGACATGCTCGCCGGGAGGGAGCTTCTCGAGGAACTT
>JASHPM010000192.1 GCA_030038115.1 Acidobacteriaceae bacterium
ATCCGGCACTATCCGTCGCAGCTCTCCGGCGGTCAACAGCAGCGTGTGGCCGTAGCCCGCGCCCTGGCCGGTTCGCCCTCTATTCTGCTGGCCGACGAGCCTACCGGAAACCTGGACTCGCGCAATGCCGAAGCGGTGATGGAGCTGCTGCAGAATCTGCATCGGGAGGGCGCGACCATCTGCATGGTGACCCACGATCCGCGCTTCGCACGCCATGCCGATCGCCAGATCCATCTGTTCGACGGCAAGGTGGTCGCGGAAGGGGAGTCACTGGAGCAGGTCCTGGAAGTTAAATAAGGAAGCCTGTAGCCGGTAGCCTGTAGCCGGTCGCCAGGCAGACGCATTTGTGTGCGCATCTGGCACAAGTTACAGGCTGGCTACCGGCTACACGCTACAGGCTTAAATATGATTCAGCTAAAAAATATCGAGCGCAGTTACAAAACCGGCGCCGGCCAGACCTGGGTGCTGCGCCGCATCAATCTGGAAATCAAAGAGGGCGAGTTCCTCACCATCATGGGGCCCTCCGGGGCGGGAAAATCGTCGCTGCTGAACGTGCTTGCGCTGCTCGACGATCAGTGGCTGGGCGAGTACTGGTTCAAGGACGAAGCCGCCCACCGCATGAATCGCCGCCAGCGCGCCGACCTGGCCAAGCGCAATGTCGGGATGGTCTTCCAGAGCTACCATCTGCTGGACGACCTCACCGTGCAGGAGAACATCGACCTCCCGCTCTCCTATAAGGACATGCCGCGCGCGCAGCGCCAGGGGCTGGTGGCCGATACGCTGGACCGCTTCAGCATCGTCGGCAAAAAGGACCTCTTCCCTTCCCAGCTTTCCGGCGGCCAGCAACAGCTGGTGGGGGTGGCGCGCGCGGTGATTCACAAACCGGCGCTGCTGCTGGCCGACGAACCCACAGGAAATCTGCATTCCAGCCAGGCCAAGGAGATCATGGAGCTGTTCAAGGAGCTGAACGAGCAGGGCACGACCATCGTCCAGGTCACCCACTCCGAAGTCAACGCCGCCTATGGCAGCCGCGTCATCGAGCTGCGCGACGGCTGGCTGACCGCCGACTCTTCCAACCCGAATCTCGGCGTGGAGGTCACCGCATCGTGACCGGCTCTTCGTGGCATCGGCGTTACTCGGCTCCTGCTCTCCTCTGCTGCGGCTTGCTGGCTGCTCCGCTGTTCGCGCAGAATCCGGCACCGGCAACGCCCCAAAATCCTCCTGCGACACAGGCGGGGCAATCCGCTCCTGCGGTGCCTCCTAACGCACCGGCTCCGGCAGCGCAGCAGGCTCCTGCTCCGCCAACCACGCAGACTCTGGCGCAGCAGGCGCAGCAAATCCAGCTGCAGTCCATCGGCCCGCAGCAGCCGTTCACCGTCCAGCTGCCCCACTCGCGCAATCCGCTGTCACCCTACCGGCCGGCCACGACGCCACAGCTCGATTTGAACAATTCCCCGCGCCTGCAGAACCTTATGCGGGATGGCAAGCTCTATGTCTCCCTGAACGACGTCATCGCGCTCGCCATTGAGAACAATCTGGACCTGGCCTACTTCCGGTACAACTTCCCCATCGCACAAACCGACCTTCTCAACACGAAGGCCGGCGGCGTCGCCGGCGGGGTCAACACCAACATCGTTCAGTCCACCCAGGGTGGCTTCGGCGCTTCCGCGGGCGGTGGCGGCTCTTCCAGCAATCTTTCCGCCGCCGGCAACGGTGGCATCGTCACCTCTGCTCTGGGCGCCGGATCGACCGTCCCCTCCTTCGATCCCTATATCACCTTTAAGGGTTTCGTAGACCACACGCGCCTGCAGCAGCTAACCGTTTTCCAGGAGGGCGTGCCGATACTCGAGAACAATACCATTCAGGCCAGCGGCAGCTACAGCCAGTCCTGGCCCCTGGGCACCAACCTTTATGTGCAGTATTACGGCCAGCGCCTGACCAGCAACAGCCCCTACGATGTCGTGAACCCCGAACTGCAGGCCTACTACGTGGCCGAGATCACACAGCCTCTCCTGTACGGCTTCGGCCTCGCCAGTAACGAGCGCTACATCCACATTGCGCGCCGCAACCTCGACATCACGAACTACGCTTTTCGGGCCCAGGTGATCGCCACCGTCACCCAGGTGGAGGACATCTACTGGGATCTCGTCGGCGCCTATAAGGATTCGCAGATCAAGACCCAGGCTCTCGGTTTTGCCAACCAGACTCTCTCCGACGACCAGAAGCAGCTGGAGCTGAAGGCCATTCCCGCCATGCAGGTGATGACCGATCAATCGGCGGTCGCCAGCGCCGAGAGCGCCCTCACCATCTCCCGCGCCAATCTGCGGCTTTATGAGCTGCAGATGAAGAATGCGCTCACCAGGACCGATGACCCCACGATCGACGAGATGCCGGTGGTGCCGCTCGATCTCGCGGGCGCTCCCGATCCCAACGCCGGCGAACCCATCGACGATCTGATCGCCGAAGCGGAGAAGAACCGCCCTGAGGTTCACATCTATCAGGAGCAGGCGGACATTCAGAAGGCGAACCTGAAATCAGCCAACAACGTGCTGCTGCCCACCCTTAACATGTACGGTTTCTATCTGGGCGCCGGCATCGGCGGCCCCAAAAACCCCTTTTGCGACCTCGGCCCCGTCGAGTGCGCCGAGAGCCTGCCCACCGGCTTCAGCGGCATGTTCAGCAACACCCTCAACTACACCTCTCCTGAATACCAGGTCGGCATGACTCTTTCCGTCCCTCTGCGCAATCGCGTCGCCAAGGCTACCCAGTTCCGCGCTGCCCTCCAGTACCGGCAAAGCCAGATCACGTACGAGGAAAACGTCAAGAATATTCGCTTCGACGTTCGCAACTCCCAATTCGCCCTCGAACAGGCCCAGGCTAACGTCGAGGCTACGCAGAAAGCCCGCGATCTGGCCCAGCGCACCTTCGAGATCACCAAGCAGGAGCAGCAGCTCGGCGCCAAGTCCAGCGTCGATACCCTGAATGCGGAAAACGTCCTCGCCACCGCCGAATCCGCTCTGGATGTTGCCCAGACCAACTACGAAAAGGCCAAAGTCGATATCGACCGCGCCACCGGCGACACGCTAAATCGCATGAACGTCTCTATCGACGATGCAAAATCCGGCATCGTCACGCACGGGCCATAATAAGGAGCCAGTAGCCGGTAGCTGGAACCGAACAACCATGTCATCCGCCGCCACCCAACCCGTACCCACCGAAATTGCCAGCGCCCCGCTCGCGCCCTCCATCCTGATTGCCGACGACCAGCCGCACATTCTCGATGCGCTCGAGCTGCTGCTGGAACCGGAAGGCTACCGCATTGAAAAAGCCACGTCGCCCTTCATGGTCCTCGACGCGCTCAAGTCGGGCAGCTTCGATGCCCTGCTTCTGGACCTGAATTACACCCGGGACACCACTTCCGGCCGCGAAGGGCTCGACCTGCTCTCGCAGATTCGCTCCCACGAGAGCCAGCTCCCGGTCATCATCATGACGGCGTGGGCCAACGTGGAGCTGGCCGTCGAAGCCATGCGCCGCGGCGCCAGCGACTTTATCCAGAAACCGTGGGACAACGCGCGCCTGCTGACCATCCTGCGCACCCAGATCGACCTGAGCAACGCGGTCCGCCGCGCTCAGCGCCTCGAAGCCGAAAATCGCCTCCTGCGCACGCAGGGCCTGCCGGAGATGATCGCCACCGCGCCTGTGATGCAGCCGGTGCTGGCCACCATCGCACGCATCGGGCCCTCCGACGCCAGCGTGCTGATCACCGGCGAGCACGGGACGGGCAAAGAAGTTGTGGCGCAAACCCTGCATGCGCTTTCGCCGCGCGCATCACGCTCCATGGTCGCCGTGAACACCGGCGCGTTGCCTGAGGGCACCTTCGAGAGCGAACTTTTCGGCCACGTCAAAGGCGCATTCACCGACGCGCGCACCGAACGCATCGGCCGCTTCGAGCTGGCCGAGGGCGGCACGCTCTTCCTCGACGAAATCGCCAACGTCCCGATGCGCCAGCAGGCCAAACTGCTGCGCGTCCTCGAGGTCGGCGAGATGGAACGGGTCGGCTCCAGCAAAACGCGGCGCGTCAACGTCCGCGTCATCTCCGCCACCAACGCCGACATTCGCAAGGAAGTGGAGGAGGGCCGCTTTCGTGCCGACCTTCTCTTCCGCCTCAATACCGTCGAGATTCACCTGCCGCCCCTGCGCGAGCGCCGCGAGGACATTCCGCCGCTGGGCGCGCATTTCCTTTCCCGCTACGCCCAGCGCTACCGCAAGCAGGTGCAGGGCATCGACCCTACTGCTCTGCAGCTGATGCTCCACTACGCCTGGCCGGGTAACGTGCGCGAGCTCGACCACACCATCGAGCGCGCGGTCCTCATGTCCCGCGAGGACATCATCGAAGTCTCCGACCTCGGCCTCTCGCCAGCGCGCGTCTCCACGCAGGCGCTGGAAGAGATGAGCCTCGAGTCCGTGGAGAGTATTCTCATCCGCAAAGCCCTCTCGCGCTGCAACGGCAACGTGAGCCAGGCGGCAGAAGCCCTCGGACTCAGCCGCGGGG
>JASHPM010000193.1 GCA_030038115.1 Acidobacteriaceae bacterium
GCCGTTTTCCTGGCGCAGCTGGAATTGGCGCTGCCCACCGTGGTGTTTGGCCTGGAACTTGCGCACTCGCTCGGTGTCACCACGATTCTGAATCCCGCGCCCGGACGCAGCTTGCCCGATTCGATTTATCCGAACTGCGACTATCTGACGCCCAATGAGAGTGAGGCGGAGGTGCTCACCGGCATTAGTGTGGGTTCTCTTGCCGATGCGGAGCGCGCCGCCGATTCTTTACTGGCGCGGGGCGCAAAGACAGTGGTCGTCACACTGGGAGCGCAGGGCGCGCTGGTGAAGAGCGCAAACCTCCGCGAGCATGTGCCCGTCGTCGATGCCGGCCCCGTGCTGGAAACCACCGGGGCGGGCGATGCGTTCAACGGCGGGCTTGCAGTCGCCCTGGCCGAGGGTCGCGCGACCATCGACGCGATCCGGTTCGGTTGCGCAGTGGCCGGTATTTCCGTCACTCGTGCCGGGACCGCGCCTTCCATGCCCTGGCGAACAGAAGTCGATGCGTTGCTGGACCGGACCAGGAGTTAACTCCCCTGGCGGACGTCATGCTCCCGCCTGTGCATCAGCCTTTGCGCGTGATGAGCAGTGGGTATTTCTTGAGGATGGAATAAGGGACCAGCAACGTTTCGGCCAAAGACGGCAGCGGATCGTTCCACGCAAAGACTGACTCGACGCCGGTGGCGCGCAACGACCGATAATAGTCGCCGACCGTCAGGCAGCCGTGCGCCATGTCGGAGATCGCGGTCGGGATATCGGTAAGCAACCGCAGCCAGCCGACTCCGGCTTTAGCGCGGACCGCCTCGATGGGCAGGCCCATCCGGTCGGCATAGAGAAGCCAGACGAAGTCCACGCCGGCGGCGCCACCCAGAGCGTGAAATCCCCACGCGCGCGCGTTTACGTCGAGCAGCTTGTACTCGCCGTCGCGCGCATCGTATTTGTATTCGATTTCGACGAGGCCGTGGTAGTCGATAGCCTCGATGAAGCGCTCGGAATACTCCTCGATCTCGGGGGCGTCGATGGTCTCGACGTACGTGGCGGCGCGGCCAAATTCGCGCGGGTGCTGGCGCATGCGCCGCGCGGTGAGCGTGCTGTGCGGCCGGCCATCCCGCGCAAAGGCGCACCAGGAATACTGCGCGCGCCCATCGCCCGGGATAATTTCCTGAATCAGAATCTCCTCCGCTCTGATCTGCCGCGAAGCCCGCGCATATAGCTCATTTAGCTGTTCAGGAGTATCGGCGCGCCATGCTTTTGCCCCCGTCGCGTAGAAGAAGTTTTCCTTGACAGCGGGTTTGATGGCCAGAGGCAGATGTGGGTAAAGCAGGGGCAGTTCATCCGCGTTTCTCGGGACGAAGGTTTTGGGGCAGGGAATGCCGAGGGCTTCAGCCAGTTCGTAGGTCTTCGCCTTGTCCCACGCCCACTGGATGCCCTCCCACTCCCCGGTGGTGACGCGGAAGAACTCCGCGAGCTCGATTCGATAGCGCGAGAACGCGGCGACGTTTTCATCCCGCGTGGGAATGAGCACCCAGTCGCGAAGATCGAAGCGCCGCCCGACCTCCAGCACCGCACCGACGGTCTTGCGCTCGTCAAGAACGTCGTCGACCGTGATCACGCGCGTCGCGTAACGAGACACGCTCGAGATACAGGGCTGATCGTCGATGACGTAAACGGGGATGCCGCGGCGGCCGAGGCTCCGCACCACTGCGAGTCCCGGATGGTCCCCGCCCACGACCAGCGCGCCAACCGCACCTCTTCTCTGGCGTTCGACCTTGGTTGTGCCAGGGGTCGATATCTCTTCCGCGCAAATCACAGGTGTCATGCGGTGCCTCCAGTCGTTTCAGTTGCGGTGACGACGGAACCAGTTGGCCAGCTCGTTCGAGGCCCACTCTGTACCGGTGACGAAGTAAAGAAGCGGACCGAATTTCCGGGCCCCTGGCGCGCCCGTGAAGTGGAGTCCCGGGACTGACGTGCAGAAGCCGGCAGTCACATCGGGGTAGCCGTCCAGCTGCCGAATCTCGTTGCGCAGCTCGGGTGCGAGAAATTCATACCGCGCCAGATTCACGCGATAGCCCGTGCCCATCAAAACGTGATCCACGCGCCGCTCGCTGCCGTCGTCCAGCTTGAGCTCCACTTCGCTGCCCACTTCTTTGGCGGAGACGACCCTGCGTCCGGTCGTGAGCTTAACTTTCTTGAGGCGCGGAACCAGCCACGGCGCGCCCGCCGAGCGGACCGCGCGGGTCCGGATGCGATCCTTCGGCGTCATGGGGAAGTAGTAGAGCAGGTTCGGATAGGCCACCAGACGGCTGATCCCGATAGGGCCAATGTCGTGTTTCGAGTAAAGCGCTTTGGAAACAGGCCCCAGATGATGCAGGCGCGGGTGCATGCCGATCCAGCGCAGAACCGGGATGCGCGCGATCACCTCCACATCCACGCCGGCTTCGTGCAACAAAGCGGCGCATTCAAGGGCGCTCTGGCCAGCCCCGATCACGGCAACACGATCTCCCATCTCGGCAAATCTCTTGCCTTCGTAACAATGCGAGGCGCGACAGGAGCAAAGATCGGAGAAGACCGTGGGGTTCTCGCGGAACGGGCCGATCCCCGCTGCAACCACGACGCGATTGCTTTTGATCCTCGTGCCGTCTTCCAGAGTGAGCGTAAACAGCGCGCCATCGCGGCGCAGTTCGTTTACGTGACGGCGGTCGTGATCGGCGCCCATCTGCTTCTGGAACCATTTTCCGTAACTGACGAACGTATTCCCGGGGACGCGCTTGACGGGTTCCGTGCCGGTAGCTTCTTCGTACGCTTCCAGCGTGAACCGGTCGCCCGGATCGGAAATCGTGGACGCTTCGCGGGGCGAGCGCAGCAGCATGCCCGGCGGCATTCCCGTGGACCAGAACTCCATCGGTTCGCCGAAAACCCGCGTATCCACTCCC
>JASHPM010000021.1 GCA_030038115.1 Acidobacteriaceae bacterium
GCCGGATGGATCTTGAATCCCGCCGCCACTGGGCCGATTACTCACGCGCGAAAGATGAAATGTTCTCCCTGACCGATACGCGCCAGTCGCCCTGGAACGTTGTGAACGCCGAGAACAAGAAGAAGGCCCGCCTGAACCTGATCCGCCATTTGCTCTCCCAAATCGAGTATGGCGACCTCACGCCGGAGAAGCTGGAGCTGCCCCCGCTCGACAGAAAAAAGTACACCCGGCCGCCCATGCACGAGCAGAGCTTCATCCCCGAGGTCTATCGCTGAGCGCTTCACGCCAGCCGGCCTGCTCCCGCCTCAGCCCACCTTCAATTCCATTTTGGCCAGATCGGCAATCGCATCGCGGCTCTCCTGCCAGACCTCCCAGACGGAAACGCACCACTGCTCGATCATGGCGTCTCGCGCCACGCCCGGAGCGGCCCTCACAACATCCGCCACTGTGATCCCCGCCTCTTTCCGCGGAAGCGGTAGCCGCAGCCACTGCCTGCGGTGCTTCGCCAGCTGCATGTGAGCCCTTTGCACCTGTTTGCCCGTGAAGCCTTTCTCGATGTGCAGGTACAGCCCCAGCAGAGCGAAGACGACGGCCATGGGTTTCGTCGTTTCGTCGGCATGCTGCGCCGTAAAGGCATCCACGCTCAGCTGATGAATGAACGCCGGGTCCGGATGTGCCAGCGTGTAAAACGAGAGCTCGTGAAAAAGCTCCAGGTCCGATGGCATGGGCGGTGGCTGCACTAAGAACTGGTGTGGTCGAGGATAATCTTCCACCCCGCCGCCTTCCTTTCGAAAACCAGCGAGAAGATCCCCGTGGCATCCCCGCCGCCCGCCTGCGTTCGCGTCAGGTGGAAGCGCCCGGTCACGACCGCGTCATCCGCGCCCAGCATGCGCACCTCCAGATCCGTGAAGTCCAGATGGCCCATGGCTTCGGGCGTGCCGTAGCTGTGCTGGTAACGCGCCAGAATCATCTGATACCCGTGCTCGATGGACTTGCCGATGAAGGTCGTCTGCGGCGAATCGTCATATCCCCGCATAAACGTGACAACGTCGCCGCGATTCCACGCGCTTACCTGATCGGCGAGAACCTGCCGGATGGCCGCATCCGCCGGCTGCGCGCGAACCGCGGGCGTGAGCAACAGAACGAGAACGAAAAGCACGGGCAGCGTAAGGCAGAAGCGTGTGCATTTCACGGGCGACCTTCCCTCCGGACGGATAGACGCTGATTCAATCCACTACTTCTGCGATCTTATGCTGGACTCCGAAAGAGCACGCGTACGAGGCATGTGTATCCCGCTGCGGGCATGTGTTATACTTTTATATAACTGGGGGAAGGCCATGCACACCACCAACCTGCGCAAAGTCGGCGGATCCGTTATGCTCGCCGTTCCTCCCGCCATCCTCGATCTGCTCCATCTCGAAGCTGGGGCCACGGTTGGTCTGGCTGTGGATGGAGATCGCCTCGTCGTCGATCCCAGAGTCAAACCGCGCTATACGCTCGACGAGCTCCTGGCGCAGTGCAATCCAGATGCTCCCCTTTCCGATGAGGACCGCGCCTGGCTCCACCTGCCGCCCGCGGGTCGGGAGCTGTGAAACGCGGGGAAATCTGGCTGGTCTCCCTCGATCCCACTCTCGGGCATGAGCAGCAGGGCACAAGGCCCGTGTTGATCGTCTCCCCCGACCGCTTTAACGCGGTAACCCGGGTCCCCATCGTTGTTCCCATTACATCGGGCGGAGCCTTTGCCCGCAGCGCCGGCTTTGCCGTATCTCTGGCTGCGGCAGGCACGCGTACCACGGGCGTCATCCGCTGCGATCAGCCTCGCCCCCTCGATCTCGGCGCACGCAGGGGCCGCCGGCTCGAAAGCGTGCCGGAAGAGATTCTGTTCGACGTACTCGCCAGACTCGCTACGCTCTTTCAATGAAGCGCATGTATCCCCGTTTCCTCAAGTCGGCGACCGCCGCCAGCCAGTTTCCCCCGCCCGGTCCGCCGGAGATCGCCTTTCTCGGCCGCTCCAACGTCGGCAAATCGAGCCTGATGAACGCGCTCCTCGGTTCGAAGCAGGCCCATACCTCCTCGACCCCAGGCCGCACCCGGGCCATCAACTTCTTCGCCCTGACCGATGCGCCGCCCCGTCGCGACCAGCCCGGCCGGCACGCGCAGCTCATGTTTGCGGACCTCCCCGGCTACGGCTACGCAAAGCTCTCAAAGTCAGTTTCCGCCCAATGGCCCGAGTTCATCGAGCCCTATCTGCGCGACCGCCCCACGCTGGCGCTCTGTGTATGCCTGGTCGACAGCACCATTCCGCCGAAGGCCAGCGACGCCCAGCTCGTCGAGTTTCTCTCGAGCGTCGGCCGCAATTTCCTGGTGGCCGGCACCAAGGCCGATCGCCTTTCGGGCAACGGACGCGCCCAGGCCCTGGCCTCGCTCCGCGCAGCGTTTGGCGCCGAACACGTGTTGTTGTGTTCCGCAAAAACCGGCGCGGGAACCAAAGAGCTGTGGCAGGCGATTCGCGACGCAGCCGAAATAGGCCCGCCTCGCTGAATCCCCCTTGCCGCCTGCTTCTACTTGACCCGCACCTTCGGTTCTACCGACATGCCGGGGCGCAGTATGTGATCCTTGTTCTCGTCCGGTTTCGTCAGATCGATGCGCACAGGAATCCGCTGCACCACCTTCACGTAGTTGCCGGTCGCGTTCTCCGGCGGAAACAGGCTCAGCTCCGATCCGGTTGCTCCCCCAATCTGCTTCACCCTGCCGTCGAAATCGCGCCCGTACGCGTCCACATGAATCGTCACCGGCTGCCCCACCTGCATATGCCGCAGCTGCGTCTCCTTAAAGTTCGCCGTGATCCACACGTCGTCCAGTGACACCAGCGTCATCAGCGCCTGGCCGGCCGCGACGTTCTGGCCCACCTCCACGCTCTTCGTGGTGATGATGCCCGCCACCGGCGCGTGAATCTCGCAGTAGCTCAGGTTCAGTTTGGCCTGCGCCAGCGCGGCGCGCGCCTGATCCACCTGTCCCGCTGCCTGGTCGGCCTTCGCCTTCTGGATCGCCACCTGTTGCGGCGCGGTCTGCGCGTACTTCTGCGTCGACTGCGCCTGCAGCAGTCGATCGTGCGCGATGCGCACCGCGTCCTGCGCCGCGATCAGGTTCGCCTCCGCTTCCGCCACTCCTGCCTGATCGGCCGCCGCCGCCGCCACCGCCGCATCGTACTGCTGCTTCGAAATGATGTCCTTCTGCACCAGGGGCGTGTAGCGATCCAGGTCCAGCTTCGTCTTCGTCGCATTCGCCTGCGCTTCCACCACCCGCGCCTTCGCCGCCTCCAGTTGCTTCTCCGTCTGGGCCACCCCGGCCGTACTGCTGGCCACGTCCGCATTCGCATTGTTCAGATTGCTGCCCGCGTTGATGTCGATCACCGGCACGTTCACCCGCGTCGCCTCATAGTTCGCGATCGCCGCTTCCAGATTCGCCTGCGCCTGGTTCACCGCCGTCTGGTAGTCGCTCGGATCGATCTCCACCAGCGGCGCTCCCGCGTCCACATACTGGTTCTGTTCCACGTTCACCGTCGCCACGTGTCCGGCGATGCGCGCGCTGATCTGCACAAGGTGCCCGTCCACCGATGCGTCGTCCGTATCCTCGTAGTAAGTGGAGTGCCACCAGAACAAGAGTGCCCCGACCACCAGCACCGCCACCACGCCGATGATGATGAAACGGCGCCGCGGCTTCTGCCCGGTGTCTTCCCGCTCCTCGGTTGGTCTCGCCTGCTCGGAATTCTGTTCCGCCACGCTTACTTTCCTCCCACGTAATCCTTGTAATTGCTTTGCGCCACGCCCAGCGCCCGCGCCAGCGATAACTTCGCCACGTTATGCCGGTACAGGCTGGCCACATATTGCTGATCCGCCTGGGCCACTGCCTGCTGCGCCTGGGAAACCGCCAGATTATCCGATACCCCGGCCTTGTATCGCTGCTGCGCCTCGCTCAGCGCCTCGTTGGCCAGGTCTACGTTGCTCTTCGCCACTTCCACCAGCTTCTCCGCCGCCTGAATATCCAAAATGCTGTCCCGCACGTCGGCCCCAATCTGCCCCCGCAGATCGCTCAGCCGTGCCCGTTCCTGCTCCAGCTGCGATTGCGCCTGTTTTGCGTCCCCGCGCAGCCTCGCCTCCTCAAAGATCGGTACATCCAGCGATCCCACCGCATCGCCGGTTCCATGCGAGTGCGAAGGATTGATCCCGATGTCTCCGTAATCGCCGGAAAAGCTGATCGTCGGCAGCCGCTCGTCCGTCGCCGCCTTGCGCGCCGCGTCCGCCGCCGCAACCTGCTCCTCCAGCGCCTTCAGATCCGAGCGCGCCGCCAGCGCCTGCTGCACCGCCTTATCCGCATCCACATGATCCAGCGGCGCATACGGCGCCTGGTCCGTCAGTTCGAATTGCTGCTCCAGCGGCAGCCCGATCGCCCGCGCCAGCGCAATTTTGTCCTTCTCGTACGCATTCTGCGCCGCAATCAGCGTTTGCTGCTGCGTCTGGAAATCCACCCGCGCCCGCAGCTCGTCCAGCAGCGGCGCCGTGCCCGCCTCATGATTGCCCACCGCCTGATCCAGCGAAACCTTCGACGTATCCACCTGCGCCAGCGCCGACTGCACCAGCGCCGCATCGGCAATCACCGTCAGGTACGCATTCCCCACCGTCAGCACCACCAGATCCCGCGCATCCTGCGCCGACAGGTTCGCCGCCTCGAAATTGTGCTTCTGCGCCAGATAATTCTCGAGCGACGACAGGCTCACCAGCGACCAGTTCAGCGATCCCCGAATATCGGAGTACCCATACGGTCCGATGATGGCAGGGAATCCGGGTATGCGCAGACCCTCCGCCTGCAGGTCCGTTTCCTGCACCGCCGCCTTGATCGACGCGCTCACTGTCGGCAGCAGCTCCTGCAGTTGTTCCAGCCGCGCGCCCCGCGCCATTTGCGTGTTCTGCGTCGTCAGCATCAGCCCCAGGTTGAAGCGCAATCCCTGCTGGATCGCCGCGTCCAGTGACAGCGGCAAAACCCCCGGCGTCACCTTCCCGTCGCTTACGCTGCCCTGGTACGTCGTGCTGTCGATCGCCGGCTGCGGAATCAGAATCGGAGCCGCTCCCCCTGACCCGCCCGACCCGCTCGCCGGCGGACCCTGCGCCACCGCCGCCCCGCACAGCGGCGCCACAACCGCCGCCATCGCGGCCATCCGCTTCAGGCACAGAAATCGTGAATCGGTAGCTATCGCCTCCGGCACCAGAAACAGCCTCTCTTTGGAACCACCGGGAACTGCATCCCGGTTCAGGGTATGTGCTTTGGATGCACTACGCTGAGCAAAAAATTCAGAAGAATAAGAGTAGTCGAAACGCCCCGGTCGCGTCTCGCCCATTCAGACCTAAAAGTAACGTATCGATGTTCAACCGGGGTTCAAATTCGACACCGCAACCAACCAGCAACCGCCGGCTCCCGCGTTTCTCCCGCTAAACCTGCGCGCCAGCCGCCGAGTGCACCAGCGCCGACGCCAGCGAGCACAGCGCCTGGCGGAACAAGCTGCTCACCGCCTCCGCCGTCCAGATCGACGGCTTCGCGTGCCGGTTGATCGCCCGCGCCGTGTCCGCGTTGCTGCTGCCCAGCACCGCCCGCTGCACAAAAACCGCCCGCTGCGCCTGCGACAACCGCCTCAGCCAGTCGCGCAGCGGCGCGCGCCCCGTCCCCGCCGCCAGTTCCGCAATCTCCGCCCCGGAAAGAGGCACCGCCCCGTCATCCTCGATGCAGGAACCATCCCCATCCGCCGCCGGCGGTTCCGCAAAGGACGCCGGGTCCTGCCGATGCATGATCTCCAGCGCTCCGTCCAGCACCCGCTCCCGC
>JASHPM010000194.1 GCA_030038115.1 Acidobacteriaceae bacterium
GCTCCCTGGATCGTTCCGTCCGCTTTCGCTCGATCGCGATCCTTCGTCTGAAGGCCTCCTCGATCAGGACATCACGTTCTCCATAGGCGGCCGCATCAAATATAGGGTCCACCATGTCCGATATCTTACTGTTCCTAGGCAGAGTCACAACTCGCTCCTCTCTCGAGCATTACTGAATGTTCGAACGTCGGGTGCGACATATTCAATTTGTTCTACTGATTTGTGGTAACTGCTGTTTTGGTGCTTGTTTCACCAGTTGATATGTCGAGGTTGCGATCGACTATTAATATTCCACTGCCAGCTCTTCATTCGCTCCGATTACTCTGATCCGGCCGTGGGGTGTAATAGTAGTCAGTATGGGGCGCGCTGTTGGAGGAGTTCAGCAGGGCCCCGATCAACTTCTGGGACTCGACCGCATCCACCGCTTTTTGTAACTGCCGTTTCTCGGTCGTTCCCTGACGAGCCACCAGCAGGATGCCATCGGCCAGTCGCGACCAGACGCTGGTGTCCGCCAGCGGCAGGACCGGCGGTGTGTCGATGACGATCCAGTCGAATAGTTCAGCTAACTGATCTATAAGCGTCGTTACCTTCCCGGACTGCAATAACTCCAGCGGATTACTCGGTGAGCTGCCTGCCGGCATAAACCAGAGACCTGGGCCTTCGAGGAAGTAGATGGTTTCCGACAGCTTGCGTTCTCCGCGCAGCCACTCACAGAGACCGGGTCTCGCCGCAAGGGCGAAGATCTGCGACAGCGATGGCCTCCGCACATCTCCCTCGAGCAGAAGCGTTCTCTGCTGCGCCCGCAACGCGAGAGAACACGCCAGGTTCGCGGAACACGTGCTCTTTCCTTCCTGCGGAATCGAGCTGGTAATAAGTACTTTTTTCAGCGGGCGATCACGGCGAAGGTGCCGCAGCCGTACGGCCAGCAGCCGGAAGGCTTCCGCCGCCGGGCTGTCCTTGTCCGAAACACTGACCAGGCGGCCCTGAGCTGGGACAGAAATCCTCAGGGTCCTGAACTGATCGAAGATTGCGGGGCGTTCCTGAGAGGCAGGCTCCTCAATAACCGCCGGAACTGCTGGAGCCTTTCGACGGGCAGTGCTCTGGGTCGAGGACGCCACACCGTTCGACGCGGGGAGATGCCCGTTCGATGCGACAGCGCGTTCCGGGGATGGGGCCCTGGGTTCCTGGGGCACAGGCCTGGGTTCCGGTGCAGCGCCGGCTTCCCATTCGGAGGCCGCTCGCCGCTCGGCGTGACGCAGCAATTCCGTCGCGTCCGGAACCACCCGCGATGAGTTGCCACCCCGCCGTTCGGCTTCTGACCTTTGCAGAGCATCAAATATTCGGCTCATACTCACTCGTTTCGAGAGAAACAGGCACATTCAAATCGGCGCTGCGCGCCACCGGTTTGCGCAGAGCTGAATAAAGATCGCGAAGAACCTTCGCGGCTTGCTGGACGTCCATCTCGCTGTGGGTTCCATTGCCTTCGGGCTCGCCCAAAAAAGCCGTATCGAGCCGGAACTCCCTGGCGACGTCTTCTACAACATCAATGGTTATCTGTGGAATTTGTCGCGCGTACGCGATAATTAACGCGTTTTCGCAAATAGTGTTGATCAGTCGTGGCAAACCACGGGAATGGCGATAGACAGCCTGAATAACTTCAGAGGAGAACAAATCGCTGGGATTCCCCTCCGCACCGGCAACACGAAGCCGGTGCTCAATATATTCCTTAGTCTCCTGGGCATCCAGCGGTTCCAGCTGGGCGCGCAGCGCGATTCTTTGCTTGAGCTGCCGCAGCCCAATGGAATCCAGCTTCTGATCAAGCTCGGATTGGCCGACCAGCACAATTTGTAACAGTTTATCGTCAGTCGTCTCCAGGTTGGAGAGCAGGCGTATCTCTTCCAGCAATTCCTCGGAAAGATGATGCGCCTCGTCCACGATCAGGACAGTAGTAAGCCCTTTCGAACCGCGCGTGACCAGGAACTGCCCGAGGTCGAGCAACAGCTCGCTTTTATTCTTGCCGGACGCGGGCAGCCCGAAATCCGACAGAATATATTGCAGAAATTCGGTCGGGGAAAGACGGCAGTTAAACAGATAGGCGTAAGCGATGTCCTTGCTTTCCTTCAACAGGCGAAGCAGGCAGCGCAGCAGCAGTGTTTTCCCGGTGCCGACCTCCCCCGTAACCACGACAAATCCCTTGTGCCGCCGGATACCATAATGCAGCGCAGCCAGCGCCTCATTATGCCGCCGAGTGGACACAAAGTAAGTGGGATCCGGGGTTAGATCGAACGGGTTGCGAGCGAGCTTGAAAAAGGCTTTATACATTGAGTCCTAACCGTGAATAACGCTGACAGCAGAGCCCGCCAGGATAATAACAACGACGGTTGCGGTCATAGCCCAACCCAGAACCGTCTTTCTCCTGGCTTTCAGTTCGTCGACCGGGTTGACAACCTGCGGAATCTCGCAGATGACGGGGACTGGCAGCAGATCTTTAATATCGGCCTCGCTGTGCATGCGATCATCCGCAAACTCGAAGGATACGACCGAAATGGTGCCCAGGGTCAGTCCGGCCATCAGGCCTGCGAGGCAGAACTTCAGCCGATTGGGATAATCCGGCTTAACCGGGAGACTCGGGGCATCCAGGGGTTTGAAGCGCTCGCCCTGCAGGTTCTGCTCCATGCTGGTCGCCATCTGCGAATCCTGTTTTCTCTTCAGCAGATCGTCATAATGCGCTTTCGACTGGTTATAGCCCAGGGTAAGATCCGCGAGCTGCTGTTCGCTCGCAGGCTCGGCATTGATGCGCGCCTCATATTCGCCGATCCTTGCCTGCAGAGACGCAATCGCTGTCTGACGATTCTGGATCTCGACCTGGTCGGACTCCAGCTGCCCCTGCAGCTGCGACATCGTCATGGTTTCATTCGCCGACGCGCTGGTTCCTTTGGCCTTTTCCGCGGCAACCGCCTGCGCTCTCAGCTTCAGGGTTTCGGCAATTTGAGCTTTCGTCTTGATCACGTCCGGATAACTGTCCGTGTAACGCGACTGTAAATCCGTCAACTGGTCCCGCAGCTTTGCGAGCTGCGTATCGATGGCCTCCACGCCATTCGGATCCTGCTCGGCTGTGCGCGGTGTCGGGACCGGATTGGTACGCAGCTGCTCGATCAGGGTCTGGTGCAGCGCACGCTGCTGGGTGGCATTGTTGAGGGCATCCTGCTCGTTCTGGAGCTGCGCCTGGAGCCCGGTCAGGATCTGCAGATTGCTCGCTTCCTGCGACGGCAGAGCGCCCAGGTGGCTGGCTTCGAATGCCTTCTTCTTCTGATCCATTTCGGCCAGGTCGGCGGCTGCCTTCTGCAGCTCTCCTTCGAGGAACTTTGTTGTGTCACCGGACTGTTGCAGAAGGGTCTGCTGATTCTCGTTGATGAACAGCTCCGCGAGCTGCCCGGTCACCTGCTGGGCGACCCGGGGATCGCGGGCCGAGTAATCGATCCTGAACGCCGTGATACCCGCATTCTGCGCGTCGCGCTGCAGATCAATGTTGATTTCCTTGCGCATCTGCGCAACCTTATCGTCGTCGGACATCGCGCGACGGCCGTCGTTGTACAGATGCAGGCTGTCAACAATCATCAGCAGGCGGGTGCGGCTCAGAATCTGCTGCTGCATGCTCTGCAGGCGGGCCTGCAGATCGTCGTCGACATTGGGGGTGACGTAGTTCCGCGGCATGGTGGGTTCTTCCACCAGGATCAACGTGCTCGATTTATAGAGGGGCGAAATAAGCCAGCTGCTGCCCCATACAATGAGCCACCCGAACAGAAGCGGGATAAGGAAGTGAATATGGCGCCGCCGGGCTATGTCCAGATAGCGCTCAATATCCAGCTTCTCTACATTTTCCGCTTCGTAAATCTCTGCCATGGTTATCGTCCCAGGGGTCGGGTAAATTGCCAGGTGATGGAACCGTATTCCCGATTGCTGTTGGGGAGCTTGGCTAAGGCCCCAATGCCGCTGTAATTCTCATCCATCCAGTCGTAGCCGATCTGGAACTTCAGACTTCTGCTCATCTCGTGCTGTACTGAAGCGCCGGCAGTCATGGTGTGCCCCCCGGGTTCGGAGAGGGGAAAAAGCGGCGTCTTGTTGTTGTTCCGGGCGTAGAAACCGGAGAAATTGACTTCCCAGGTGTGGGTCAGTTCCCGGCGAACTGCGATGTTGGCTTTGTCC
>JASHPM010000195.1 GCA_030038115.1 Acidobacteriaceae bacterium
GCGCGAATCTGTGCGACGGTAGTGAGCGGCCGGGGCGGATTTGCGGAGGGGTCGGATGCTGGTCCGGAGTGGGCCGGAGCTGCCTGGGCGAAAAGAACTTTCCCAGCGCACAACACGAGCCAAACGGAGGCCAAAATAAGGGCCTGAGACGATAACCGCAACTTCCGCAACCTGAGGCACTCTCCAACGTGCCGTTCTCAGAATGCGCCTCAAAGTAGTAAACGTCTCTACCATCTTCTGGGTAGATGGCGTGGGGTTTAGTTACTTTCGTTCTATAGATTTACGCAGGATTTCCAGTTTTTCCAGACAACCCCGGCCGCAGCCAGATCGCAGGCCGCAACTCCGAGGGATTTGAAGATCACGCGGCCTGCGGGAAGGGGCCGCGTCTGGGCCAGGACTTCACCGATTTCCGCATAGACGGGTTGGCCGGAGCCGATCAGGTCGCCGGACTCGCGCAGGGCGGCTTCGCGCGACTCGACGACGATGGAGGCCCGCATGGCTTCGTCGTCCAGTTCGCGCCGATCGGGAGTGACGACGGCGACGGCGCAGACCAGTGTTTGTGCGCCGAGCCACGCACCCCGGAACAGCGGTTGGCGCGTGGCAGCGACGCTGAGGACCACGTCGGCGCCGCGGACGGCCGCTTCGACGCTGTCGACAGTGGTGACGCCGAACTCGGAGGCGAAGCGTTGCGCGTGTTCGGGAGTGCGGCTCCAGACACGAACTTCGGGAAAATCGTGAACAATGCGCAGAGCGCGCAAATGCGAGCGCGCCTGGACGCCGCTGCCCAAAATTGCCAGCACGCGCGCCTGCGACGGAGCAAGAAGGCGTGTTGCAATTGCGGACACCGCCGCGGTTCGCATTTCGGTAATCAGCCGCCCATCCATGGCGATGAGCGGCTCGCCAGTCTTCGCCGACAGGAGCTGGATGACCGCCTGGTGCGTGGGCAGCGCGGTGTTGCGTTCGTAGAACGTGACCAGCTTCACGCCCATCAGATCGCCATCGACTGCGGGCATGAGCGCGAAGAAGCCTTCGTGCTCCGCGATGCGCAACACGGTGCGCACCGGCTGCTGGGTTTTTCCGGCGGACAGATGGACGAGCGCCTGCTCGATGGCCGGGATGAGTGCTTCCCAGGTGAGCAGCGACCGGACCTTGTCTTCGTCGAGGAATTCCATGATTCAACTTCCTCCAGGGCGTTTCTCCGGGGCATGCAATGCTACATCAGGCTGACGGGGTCGACGTCGACGATGAGATTGGCGCGGGGAATATTCGCCTCCTCGGAGTGCGCGAGCAGCGCCCGCAGCGCTTTTTGCAGAGCGGTGCGGTTCTCCCCTTTCATGACCAGATGAAAACGGTACGTGCGTTTGATTTTTGCAATGGGTGCGGTCGCGGGGCCGAGGACACGCACGTTTCTGAGCGTGGTGTGCTGGCACCAGCGGCCTAATTCCGTTGCCCACGCGGCTGCTTCCTCCAGGCGCTGGCTCTGCAGCAGCACGTTGGCCAGCGCGGCATAGGGAGGATAGTGCATCGCGCGCCGGAAGCGCAGCTCGCGGTCGACGAAGCCGGCGAAGTCATGCTGGGCGGCGTGCTGGATCGCATAGTGCTCGGGGTGGTACGTCTGCACAATGACCTGGCCGGGCAGCTCACCGCGGCCGGCGCGGCCGGAAACCTGGGTGAGCAGCTGGAAGACGCGCTCGGCGGCGCGAAAATCGGGCAGCCCCAGCGCGTAATCGCAGCCCACCACGCCCACCAGCGTCACGCCGTGCACATCGTGGCCCTTGGCGATCATCTGTGTGCCCACGAGGAGATTGATTTCGCCGGTATGGAGCCGGACCAGCAGCCGTTCCATGTCGCTGCGTCCGCGCACCGTGTCGCGATCCATGCGGCCGATGCGCGCGCCGGGAAAGATTTCCTGCAGGCGCTCCTCGCCCTGCTGCGATCCGGCGCCCAGGAAATACAAATATTCGCTGTCACAGGCCGGGCAGCGCTTCGGGACCGTCTTTTTGTAACCGCAATAGTGACATTCAAGGCGCTGACCCGTGGCCTGGCCGTCGCCGGAGACAGCTTTGTGAAAGGTGAGCGCGATGGAGCAGTTCTCGCACTCGAGTTTCAGGCCGCAGGCGCGGCAAATCACCACGAACGAGTAGCCGCGGCGGTTGAGCAGAATCATAGCTTGCTCGCCGCGCTCCAGCGTGGCCTGGGTTTCCTCGATGAGCGCGCGGGAGAAAAGATGTTCCTCGCCTGTCTCCTGAAACTCCTGGCGCATGTCGATGAGGCGCACCTCGGGCAGGGGACGATCCATCACGCGCTCGCGAATCTCGATACGCTGGTACTTGCCGGTCGCGGCGTTGTGCCATGTTTCGAGGGAGGGGGTTGCGGAGCCCAGCACCACCGTGGCTCCGGCCAGCTTTGCGCGCATCACAGCGACGTCGCGCGCGTGATAGCGCGGCATCGACTCCTGCTTATAGCTCGAGTCCTGTTCTTCGTCGACAACAACGAGGCCGAGTTGCTCGACGGGCGCAAAGATCGCCGAGCGCGTGCCGACCACGACGCGCGCTTCTCCTTTGCGAATGCGATGCCATTGCTCGCCGCGCTCCTCCGGCGTGAGCTGCGAGTGCAGAAGCGCGACTTCGGTCCCAAACGCGTGGTGCAGTTGCGCAGCCATCGCCGGCGTGAGGCCGATTTCCGGAACCAGCAGAATCGCGGTGCGGCCCGCTTCCAGCGTGCGGCGCATGGCCGCGAGATAAACCGCGGTTTTGCCCGAGCCGGTGACGCCGTGCAGGAGAAAAGGCCGAAACTCATGCGCGGCAACGGCATCGGTGACGGTTTTCAGAGCCACATCCTGCGCGCAGTTCAGCTCGTGATCGGGCGTGGCGAAGGCGTGCGGATGCGTGAGGTGAAAATCCGCGGGGCGCTCTTCAATGCGCACCAGCTGCTTGCGGACGAGCGTGGCCAGGGTGGAAGCCGGAACCTCCAGGCGGCGCAGCTCCGCGACGGGCAGCTCGCCTTCGGCGCCGGCGAGCTCGGCGAGGATGGCCTGTTGATTTTCGTTGAGTTTCGGCAGGCGCACATCGTCAATGAGGACGGCGTAGCGCACAGTACGACGCGCATCGCGCGGTTCGGCGGCGGTTTCGCGTACGATCCACTTCTTGCGCAACATTCCCTGCAGCAGCCGCAGCGACGCGCCAGTGGCGGAGCGCAGGCGCGAGGCACGCACAGCTTCGCCGGACTCCAGCGCGTTGAGCATGGCGTATTCCAGGTCCTGCTCTTCGGGCGAGAGGCGCGAGCGCCGCGACGAGCCCTGTTCCGCGCCCGCAGCCAGCGCCTTACGACCGATGTCAGTAATGCGGTAGAGCACCTGGCGGCGCACTTCGCTCATGAGGGGCAGCATCGAGCGCAGAACCTCGCCGATGGGCGCGAGATAATACTGCGCGATCCATGCCGCGAGCTCCATCAACTGCGGCGAAAGCACCGGCTCTTCGTCGAGGACCGCCAGCATGGGTTTGGTTTCAACCGGAGGCGGCTCGTCATGGACGCGCACCACGACGCCAGCCAGCTTTTCATTGCGAAAGGGCACGAGCACGCGCGCGCCCAAGGCCGGGTTCGACTCGCCCACGGAATAGGTGAAGACGCGGTCGAGCGGGACCGGCAGGGCGACATCGCAGAACAGGGGCATGACCGTTGAGCCGAGACTATCAGAGCCACTGCAAGGAAAAATTTCACACCTGGCTGTAACGCCTCTGGGCCGAGAATCACTAATGGACTTGCATCTATCCTCCTCAGTAGCCGGAGTCTCAAGCAGGCTCCGGCCTTTTTTTGTGCGCAGGCTGCCGGAACTGATTCTGAATCCCGAGGGTCCCTCGCGAATCAGATGAGAGCACGGAGGAGTTCGATGGCATCGGAAAAAGTTGCGTTTATTACGGGCGGGAACAGGGGCCTTGGCTTCGAAACCGCCCGTCAGCTGGGCAAGCAGGGCATCAGGGTCGTGATCGGGTCGCGCGACCTGGAAAAAGGCAAGGCGGCCGCGGAAAAGCTCAAGGTCGAGGGCGTGAAGGCGGAGGCGGTCCGGTTCGACATTACCAAAGCGGCCGATTACAAGGAGGTTTACAAATATCTCGACCGGCACTACGGCCGGCTCGACATCCTCATTAATAATGCCGGCATTTCCAGAGAAAATTTTATGAGCGGCAACAAGACCAGCAGCACCAGCGCGGAGGTGCTGCACGAGACCTTCGACACGAATTTCTTCGGCGCAGTGCAGCTGACGCAGACGCTGCTGCCGCTGATCAGGAAAGCGCCGGCGGGGCGGATCGTGAATCTGTCGAGCATTCTGGGATCCTTAGCGCTGCACGCCGATCCGCAATCGCCGATTTATGACGCCAAGGCGTTTGCCTACGACGCTTCAAAGGCGGCGCTGAATGCGTTCACGGTGCATCTGGCGCACGAGCTGCGCGACACGAAGATCAAAGTCAACTCCGCGCACCCCGGCTGGGTGAAGACGGACATGGGCACCGACGCCGCGCCCATGGAGATCCCCGACGGCGCGAAAACCAGCGTGAAGTTGGCCACGCTGCCTGACGATGGCCCGACGGGCGCCTACATTCATCTGGATCAAACGCTGCCGTGGTAAGGCGCTGCTGACGGAATCAGCAGCGCAGCTGAAAACCGGTTAGCTAAGAAACGGTCAGCAGTAAGGCAGTCAGCGAAGAACGCAGCCCAGTTAGCTAACAACCATTTGCCAGGCGTTTTCCCTTGCTGACGGTCTTTTTGCTGACCGGACTTTAGCTAACCGCCCTTTTGCTGGGGCTTCAGGCCGAGCTCCGTCATCGCCAGCTGCAAATCGGCCCAGGCGGCCTTCTTCTGGTTGGGATCGCGCAGCAAATACGCGGGGTGATAGGTCACGATGAGTTTCGCCCCGCGCGCGTGGTGGATGCGGCCGCGCAGGGCGGCGAGGGGGCTCTTGCCGCCGAGCAGCCAGGTCGCCGCCGTTGAACCCAGCGCGACGATCACTTCCGGCTGGATAACTTCGATCTGGCGGAAGAGGAAGGGCGCGCAGGTGTTGGCTTCCTGCGGCTCGGGGACGCGGTTCTGCGGCGGGCGGCATTTGACAATGTTGGCGATGTATACCTGATCGCGGCGCAGGCCCATGGCGGCGATCATGTTATTTAGCAGCTGGCCGGCGCGACCGACAAAGGGCAGCCCCTGCGCGTCCTCGTCCGCGCCCGGACCCTCGCCGATGAACATCAGGCGGGCATTAGCGTCGCCGTCGCCAAAGACGATGGTGTGGCGGCCTTTGTGCAGAGCGCAGCGGGTGCAGTCGCCAATGTCGTTTTGGATGGCCTCGAGCGCCGCGGCGCGATCCCTGGGGGCGATGGATTTCTTTGGCTCTTCGAAAAGCGAGGCGGACGGAGCTGAGGGCATCGAGGGCAGGGTCTCCAGGTTAATTTGTGCGGCGAAGGCAGGCACGGCTTCCCTATTTGCAACCGTATCTGTTGCGATTTCCGGCGCAATATCCACTTCTGTAACCACGTCAGTTGCAATTGCGCCTTCGCCGGTCGCGGAATCCCGGCGATAGAAGTCGAAGACGCCCAGATCGCGGAAGTAGCCGATGCGCGCGCGAACTGCTTCTTCGGTTGCGGGAGATAGCCGGGGCACCAGGATCAGTCTCCGCTGACCCGGAGGCCGGCGTCGGTTTCCGCCAGAACCTGGCTGGGCTGGCGCAACGCCAGAATCTCGTCGAGGATGCGGCCGGCCAGCTCGCGCTTGGTCAGCTCGGGCAGTTCCATGGCGCGGTCGCGGGTGAGGAAGGTGACGGCGTTGCGGTCGGAGTCGAAGCCCACGCCCTCGCGCGACACATCATTGAGAACGATGGCATCGGCGCCCTTGCGCAGCAGTTTGTCGCGGCCGTGCGCCAGGACGTCCTCGGTCTCGGCGGCGAATCCGACGACCAGCAGCCCCTGGCGACGCCGCTCCACCACGGCGGCCAGGATATCTTCCGTTGGCTCCAGATCCAGGGTGAGCGGACCGCTGCGGCGCAGCTTTTGCCCAGCCTGCATGCGCGGACGATAATCCGCGACGGCGGCGGCTTTGATGACGATCGTGGCCTGATCGAGGCGGCTGAGCACCGCGTTGCGCATGTCCTCAGTCGAAATTACGGGGACGACTTCAACGTTAGTGGGTGCGCGGAGGGCCGTGGGCGCGGAGACGAGAATGACGCGAGCCCCGCGACGCTGCGCGGCCTCCGCCATAGCGTAGCCCATCTTGCCGCTGGAGCGATTGCCCAGGAAGCGGACCGGATCGAGCGCCTCGCGCGTGCCCCCGGCGGTGATGAGCACGGTTTCGCCGGCGAGGTCGTTGCGGTGGTGCAGAACGCTCAGCACGGCTTCGACAATGGCTTCGTTTTCGGCCAGGCGGCCGGCGCCGATCATGCCGCAGGCCAGGTAGCCGCTCTCCGGCTGAACGATGCGCACGTTGCGCGCGGCCAGGGTTTCGAGATTCGCCTGGGTCGCCGGATGCTGCCACATATTCACATTCATGGCGGGCGCGACGATGACGGGGGCGGTAGTCGCCAGATACATCGTGGTCAGGAAATCGTCGGCGATGCCGTGCGCGAATTTCGCCAGAATGTCCGCGGTTGCGGGGGCGACGACCAGCGCGTCGGTGGTCTGCGCGGCTTCAATATGCTCGATGGCCGATGCGGCGTCGCCCGGGTCGGCGCCTTCCGGCGCCCAGAGACCGGTGATGACTTTGTGTCCGGTGAGGGCGGCGAAGGTGAGCGGCTGGATGAAGTGCTGCGCCGCCTGGGTCATGACGACGTGCACGTCGAGAGCCTGCTTTTGCAGATCGCGGATCAGCTCCGCCGATTTGTAGGCAGCGATGCCGCCGGAAACGCCGACTGTGACCTTCATGAGTACAGAGTACAGGTTACAGGTTACAGGTTACAGGTTGCAGGTTAAAGGGGCAGGGTACAGGGCACAGGGTACAGGCCCGCAGCGTAGAGAGCAGCGGCTTGCAGCGGATAACAAGCAGTCAGCGATTCGCGGATGACGGCGAGGGTTGCCACGGCGGCCCAGGCAGACGCACCTGCCGAAAACTGCGTACGTCCCGGCTGGTCGAATTACGACGCGAACTTGGGGATATCGGCGCCGTCCACTTCCGGCTTCAGCACCGGCTCGTCCTCGGCCTTTACATACGCAATTTTGCCGGCGGCAATCTCCTCCTGGGCCACGCGGCAGGCCTTGCGCGAACGGCTCGGCACCAGCGGCTCGGCTCCGTTCTGCAGCTGGCGCGCCCGCCGCGCCGCCACCAGAACGTAGCGGAAGTTGCTGTCGTACTCTTTCTCGATACTCATTCCCTGCCTCCAGAATTTTTCTGCACGCCCCTCATCGGTTTGGGCCCGGATCCGGCACGCCAAAGGCGCGCAACACCGGCCTCACCCTGGCCTCGGAGTTCGCCTGCCGGCAGCTATCGGCGATCCGCAGCACGCGCTCGCGGTCTGCCCCATTGCCACCCGCATCGCCGTTGCGCCGAATGCGCTCGGCGGCCACGATGGCGGCCATTTCTTCCACTGCACGGTCAAGGACGTCGTTGACCAGAATATAGCCATATTCGCGGTAATTCTCAATCTCCTGGCGGGCCTTGGCCAGGCGGCGCTCAATATCCTCCTCCTGCAGGCTGCCTTCGGCGCGGCTGCGGTTCCTCAGCCGGGTAGCCAGAACCTCCGGTGACGGCGGCATGAGGAAAATCGAGACCGCATCGGGCATTTTGGCCCGCACCTGCGACGCGCCCTGCACATCGATGTCCAGCAGCAAATCCCTTCCCGCGGCAAAGGCTTCCCGCAGCGTGCGCAGCGCCGTGCCATAGTAGTTGCCGAAGACGTCGGCGTACTCCAGGAACTCGCCGTTGCGGATCATCTGCTCGAAGTGCTCGCGCGTGGTGAAGTGGTACTCGCGCGAGTCCTGCTCCGATCCCCTGGGGCCGCGCGTGGTCCAGGAGACGGAAAACTCCAAACCGCTGACCAGGGAACGAAGCTGGTTGACGAGCGTCGACTTGCCCGACCCGGACGGCGCCGAAATGATGAAAAGAATTCCCGCCAAAGCTCCTGGTTCCTTGCCTGAACAAGTTCCCCTTCGGGCCCTACTCTAAGTTCTGCACCTGTTCGCGCGCCTTTTCAATCTCAGACTTCATGCCCAACCCCGCTTCGGTAATGCGCGTGCCGTTGCCGGCCACGCCGCTGGTCTTGGAAAGCAGGGTGTTGGCCTCGCGATTCATCTCCTGCAGCAGGAAATCGAGCTTTTTGCCCACTTCCCCGCCCTGATCGAGCAGGCCGGTGAAATGGCCGATATGGGTGCGGAGGCGGGTCACCTCTTCCTCGACGTCGCTGCGCTCGGCGATGAGCGCTGCCTCCTGCAGGATGCGGTCCGGATCGAATCCGCCCTCGAGCATGCTCTTCATGCGCTGGCTGAGGCGGTCAAAATAGGCTTGCTGGACCTTTTCGCGCAGCAGGGCGGCCTCGTCCACCAGCGCGCGGAGCCGATCCATGCCGGCGCGCAGCTCGCCGGCCAGAGCAGAACCTTCCTGGGCGCGCATGGTCTGCAAGGCGGCGATCAGAGCGCCGGTTTCGCGGAGAACGGCGTCTTCCACAGCCTTCAGTTCCTCGTCGCTGCTGCGCGCTTCGGCCAGGAGCACGCCGGGCAGGCGAAAGACGGAGTTCAGATCGGGCTCGGCGTTCAGATGATGCTCGGTCGCCGCGGCGCGAAAGGCCTCGACGTAGGCAGCCACGAGGGCGTGATCGTAACCGGCTTCGGCTTTCTGGCTGCGCTCGAGATTCAGCGTGACTTCCACGTGGCCACGGTGCAGCTTTTCCTTGAGAATGCGGCGCAGGTGGATCTCGATTTCCTCAGCTCCCGAAGGCAGGCGCATGTGGAGATCGAGGAAGCGATGGTTCACGCTTTTAAGGCTGAGAGAAAAGCCCAGGGTCTCGGAGACGCGCCCGGCGACACGGGCAAATCCGGTCATGGAATACACCGGCTGCGTCGGGTCGGTCATCGTCTGGTCTTCCCGGTGAGCGCAGGCTCGATGGTTCCGGCGCCCGGAACCTTTTCTTCCCGGGTGAGCGCGGTTTCCGGAGCTTCCGGCTCATTGAGGCCGGCAGGGTGGCCATTGCCGTTGCTGTCGCCGATGTCCATGAACTGCAGGCGGTAGAGCTTCTGGTAGGTGGGCGAGGTTTGCAACAGCTCTTCGTGGGTGCCGATGGCGGTGATGGCGCCCTGCTCCAGCACCACGATGCGGTTGGCGCGGCGGACGGTGGAGAGGCGGTGGGCGATGACGATGACCGTTCGGCCGGCCATGAGGTTGCCCAGCGCCACCTGGACCAGCGATTCACTTTCGGTGTCGAGGGCGGAGGTGGCTTCGTCGAGGATCAGCACCGGGGCGTTCTTGAGGATGGCGCGGGCGATGGCCAGGCGCTGCCGCTCGCCGCCGGAGAGGCGGAAGCCCTTCTCGCCGATGAAGGTGTCGTAGCCCTCGGGCATGCGTTCGATGAAGTCGTGAGCCAGCGCGGCCTTCGCGGCCTCGACCACGCGCGAGAACGGAACGTCGGGCTGGCCATAGGCGATGTTGTTGCGGACCGTGTCGTTGAACAGGATGGTCTCCTGCGTGACTTTGCCGATCTGGGCGCGCAGCGAGGAGAGGCTGGCCTGACGCACGTCAACGCCGTCGATCAGAATGCGGCCGCCGGTGACGTCGAAGAAGCGCGGGATGAGACTCACCAGGGTCGATTTGCCCGCGCCGCTGGGGCCAACCAGCGCCACCACTTCGCCACGGTGAATGGTGAGGTCGATGTCGCTGAGCACGATGGGAGGGCCATCGCGCGCGCCCTCGGGATAGCAGAAGCTGACATGCTGCAGTTCGACCTTGTCCCTGAATCCCCTGAGCAGGCGCGGATGTTTCGCCTCCACCACTTCATCCTGGTCGTGCATGAAGTCGAAGATCGCGGCGGATGCGCCGGCTGCCTGCTGAAAACTGTTGTAGTAGGTTCCGAAGCGGCGGATGGGGTCATACATCTTGAACAGCGCCACGATGAACGCGAAGAAGGTACCCTCCTGCATGGCGCCGTGCCCAATTTGGTTTCGCCCCACCCACAACAGCAGCGCGATGGCGACGGCTCCGATGAAATCCATGAGCGGCGAGGTGATGGCCTGGGCGCGCACCGAGCGCAGATTAGCGCGGAAGAGCCGCTTGGCCGCCTGGCGGAAGCGGATCAGCTCCCAGAACTCCATGTTGAAGGCTTTCACGATGCGGTTGCCGGTGATGGTCTCGTGCAGGATGTTCTGGATGTCGGCCAGTTTGTCCTGGCCGCGCCGCGTCGTCCGCCGCACGTCGCGGCCAATGCGCACTATGGACCATGCGGCGATGAGGGCAAAGATGGGCAGCACCCACGCCAGCATGTGCCCAAGCTTCACGACAATCACGACCATAAAGATGAGCGTGAAGACCTGCTGCAGAAAATCGGACAGCACCGTGGCCGTCGCGTACTGCACGCGCTCAATATCGTTAATCAGCGCCGACAGCAGCGTGCCCGTTGTGTGTTTCTGAAAAAAGGAGACCGAGCGGCGCAGGATGGCTTCATACAAATCGTCGCGCATGTCGGTGATCATGCCGAAGCCGGCATAATTCGCAAGGTAGGTTCCCACGTAGTCGCAGATGCCCTTGAGCAGTGTGGCGGCAACAAACGCGAAGGCGATCACACCCCAGTCGTTTTTGATGTGCAGAAAATGCGGAACCAGCAACTGCGGAGTCAGATTGATGTGCCAGCTTTTCCCGATCGAGCCCAACAGCGGCGTCTGGCTCGCCCGGCCGGTCGCCGCACCAGGATGCAGTACGTTGTCGAAGATGGGGCCGATGAGCAGGACGCGGAAGGCATCCAGCAGACCGACGCCGGCGGCCAGCACCACCGCCGAGAGAGCCTGGAACCAGTAACGGCGCGCGTAGTAAAGCAGGCGCCAGACGCGCATCATGCGGGAAAGGCTCCCGGCCAGGAAAACAAAGGCATTTATCTATTTTACAGGCCGATGCGGGATGGCCCGAAACCGAATACGAACCGCCCTGGCGTGACGGAACATCCTGTGGCACTCGCTACAATGCGGAGGTATGGGTTCGCCATCTTCGCCGAGCGCTGAAGCCCGGGCGCGGCGCATCAAGCTCATCCTCTTCGACGTGGACGGAGTGCTGACCGACGGCGGCATCTGGATCTTTCCCGCGGCGGCGCCGGGCGCCTTGACCGCCGATCACATTGCGCTGATGGAGAGCAAGGGCGGCTACGCCTTTTCCTCGCAGAGCATGGTGGAGGCCAAGGGCTTCAACGCGCACGACGGCACGGGCATTTCGCTCGCGCGGCTGGGCGGGATGAAGTGCGGCATCATCACCAAGCGCATTTCGGAGACGGTGGCTCTGCGCGCTCGCGATCTGCGTCTCGAGTACGTCTACATGGGCCAGGCGTACAAGATGCAGGCGGTGCGCGCAATCATGAAGAAGGAGAAGATCGGGCTGGACAAAATCTGCTACGTGGGCGACGACGTGATCGACCTGCCCGTGATGCGGATTTGCGGGCTGGCCATTGCCGTGGCCAACGCGAGGGAGAATGTGAAGGCCGAAGCGCACTACGTGACGCCGCATGGGGGCGGCCACGGCGCGGCGCGCGACGCCATCGAATTCATCCTGGCCGCGAAGGGAATTCTCGAGAAGGTCATCCAGCAGTACATCGACGAGCGCAATCCGCTGCCGGCCAATATGGACATTGGAAAAGGCATTTGAAAAACAGCGATCAGCGTTCAGCGTTCAGCGGTCAGCAAAAACAAGGTGCGCGCCCGCCGAAGCAATCACGCATCCTTATTACCGGCGCGATTGCGCTGGTCACGGCAGGCGCATCGGCGTGGCTAACGCTGGGTTCGGCTCCCGTTCACTGCGATGCGCTGGCGCCGCTGACGGTGCTGGCCACGCTGGCGGCGTTCCTGATCTCGATCTGTTTTCGACAGATGGGGCGGTATGCGGACAAGCGCAGCCGCTGGATTCTGCTGGTGTTTCTGCTGGTCGCCGCGGCCACGCTCTTCGCGGATTTCCGCTATGTGCGGCGCTATCGCACGTTCTGCGAGCAGCTGCAACAGCAGATCCGGCAGGTAGAGCCGAATCACTAAGGCCTTTTCAGGATTTCCGCCTGCTGTCCGGGAATGGGCGACGGTTCGTCGAGGAATCCTTTGAAGACCGGGCCGATCTGGGCCGCGCACTGGCCAGGAGCGAGGTGACCGCAGCCGTCGAAGACCTCAAACTCGGACTGCGGCACAGCCTGGTGGATTTGCTCGCCGACGGAGACCGGGATGAGGTGGTCCTGCCTGCCCCAGACGATCAGCATCGGCATCTTCAGCCCGCTCAGCTGGCCGTCGAGGAGGTCTTTCTCGGTCAGCATGGAGTCCATGTTGCGGCGCACGACCCACGCGTGGCGTCCCACGAAGCGGAAGATGTCGCGCTGAACGAAGGCGGGCACGCGCGGCGCAGGCCCGGCCGTCAACAGATTGTCGAGCGTGGCCAGCTTTGCCGGAGTATCCGGCTCGAAGAGCGACGGATCCCAGTTCATGGTGAAGCGGGTGCCGGCGCTGTCGAAGATCACCAGTCTGCGAATGCGCCGCGGCCGATCGAGCGCCACGCGCATGGCGATCCATCCGCCCATCGACCAGCCGGCCAGGTCGGTGCGAGCCAGATGGCGGTTATCCATGAAGGCCTCGACGGCGGCGGACTCTTCGGGAATCGAATACGCGGCGTTCGCCGGCCAGCCGGAGCGCCCGTAGCCGGGCAGGTCGAGCGCGTAGACGCGGTGATGATCGCGCACCAGCTGCGGCATCAGGGGCGCCCAGTCTTCGGCGCGCGCGCCCAGCCCATGGACGAGAACCACAGGCGAGCCCGATCCTCCCGCGTAGTAGTGGATGCGGACATGTGTGTCGCCGGCGAACGGAATGTCGGTGTAGTCGGAATGGATACCCTCGAAGAGCAGCCGGGTTTGCGCAACGGCCACCAGCAGAGCGAGGGGGCGCAGAAAGGCGAGGAGGATGAATGCCGCCAGAAGCGCCAGGATTCCGAGCAGTACCCTTCGCAGCACACGCCACGCGCGATGCCGTTTTCTCTGCGGGGCCGTTGCGGTGGTGGCCATGCTCCGATCCATTGTTTAGGATGCCATGCGCAGCGCTTTGCGGATGACCGCGACCGTCAGCGGTGTAAGCCCGTCCAGATCATCGGCGGTCGCCCAGCGGCCTTCGAGGGCGTCACTGGCGCAGGTGAGCGATCCGCCCACCACGCGGCACAGATAATCCACGAGCACGTAGTGGTAGTGCACGCGGCCTTCAGCATCGCGGGAAATGCGGTCGAAAGCCTGGACCACGTCGACGGTTTCAACCACCAGGCCCGTCTCTTCAAGAACCTCGCGGCAAATGGCGTTTTCGAGTGTTTCGCCTAACTCGACCACGCCGCCGGGCAGCGACCATTCGCCCTTCAGCGGCTCCTGGCCGCGGCGAATCAGCAGCACTTGTTTCACCTGCGCCGGGCCCTCCCGGACGATGACCGCGCCGACGCCGGCGATGGGAGCCTCGGGATATTCACGCTTCATCGCGACGCCTCGCTGACCGAACCATCGCGCCGCCCTTCAGCTGACCGCCTCTTCGCGGTCTCTCACAGCTTGATGGGCTTGCCGTACTCGCCCTCGAAAACGGTACGCGCCATGCTGAAGCGCCCGCCGTTGTACTTGTCAGGGCCCTTCAAATGGCCGATGTCCAGCATGGCCACCACTTCATAGCTGATGGGCAGATTGAGCGCTTCGCAGACCTTGTCGGCCTCAAAGCCTTCCGTGCAGGCCGTATCGTAGCCAAGCGCCTCCGCCATCAGCATCATGGCGGTAAAAGCCAGCGTGACGTGACGATTGAGCCAGGCGGAAAGGTTGGGATGGCTGCCGAGGAATTCGGGAATGGTGGCGCGCGCGGACTCCGCATAGTTCTCGGTCATGCCGCGCTCGCGGCCCATGTGGATCATTTCCTCCATGTCCGTGCGCCAGCCGTCTTTGTCTCCACAGGCCACGATGACCACGGAAGCCTCTTCCACATTGGCCTGGTTATAGCTGGCAACCCGCAGCCGGCGCCGCAGTTCCGGTGAGCGCACCACGACGAATCGCCAGGGCTGCAGATTGTAGCCGCTCGGCATTTTCAGTCCGGCTTCCAGAATTTTCTTCAGGTCCGCATCGGGAATCGGGACGCCGTCAAAACTGGGCGTATCCCGCCGCTGCTCAATTACGTCGCTCAGAGGTTTTTCCGTTCGACTGGCCATGCCGGTCTTCCTGCCTGCCTTCCTGCGCTGGTTGAAGAGTTAACTGTGTTGTCCGGGAGGGGGAGCGGAAGCCTGAATCTGATCCATGGGCAGTTCCAATGCAAAGGGGTTCTGATTGCCGGGGGTCGCCGCATGGACCCATAGTCCATGAAAGGCGCTCTCCAGCTCGGGATGCTGCTCCAGCAGCGCGCGCATCACGGCGGTAACCTGCGCGCGAGCGGCAACCGGATCCTGACTGGGCGTGGCGTTGTAGGTGACGACCAGGTCCAGCTGGTTCGAAAGCTCACCCGTGTGCAGACTCGTGATGTCAAAGCTTTGCGTGCCGTTGCTGATGCGCAGCGGATTGGCCCCGGGCAGATTATCCGGCCGCGCTTCTTCGGCCTCGCGCTGCAGCTTCTGCAGGTTGGGGCTGGTGATGAAGTCCACCGGATCGAGCAGGTACTGCGCCGTCTGGTAGTAGAACCACGCATCCCAGCGCTGCTTCTTCGCGGCATAGTTGCGCGCCTGCGTCCAGAACCAGTCGCCGTCGTGGCCGCCCATCATCATGGGCCGCGTGAAAAAGCCCGCCAGCTTCCAGTCCGGCCCGCCCGCCGCATCGTTCTGGAGAATGAAAGAAAGCTGCTGTGGCTGGCGGACGCCCGTGGCGTGCAGGATGGCCAGCACATATTTTCCCGGCGGGAGATTGGGGATGTCGACCTCCACGGTGAGCGCCGATCCGGCGGCGCCGCAGAAGAACTGCGTCTCCTGGGCGGACTTCAGATCGGACGCGTCCAGCAGATAGATCCCGTCAACCGTCAGGGTCGCATGCTGGATGGAAGCGTTGACGGCCTGGATGGAGTCGGCAATGCCGTCAAACTGCGCCGCCACGCTGGCGACCGTCTGCGCCCGTACCGCTGCCGCGTTCCCTGCCTCGACGTTCTCTGCCAGCGTATGCGCCGCCTGCTGAATCGCCGTCCGCTGCTCGCCGGTGAGTTGCGACTGCGTCATGCAGGAAACAGCAAGGGCCGGCGACGCCAGCCCCGCAAGCACGGCGAGCGCCAAAGCCCGGGCCCATTTCACAAAAAGACGGGAAAGCATGGGAAACTTCCCTTCAATCCGCCGGCGAGCGAATTCGAATCACTGCTAGTCTAGTACACAGGAGCAGGAGTCCTCGGGGAGAAGACGCGGCTCGCTGAGAATCCTGAGACGCCGATGCAGTTCGCACGCCTTTCACGATGCCTCGCCTGGGCGGCGGTTGCCGCTTTGGCCTGCTGGTGCGGCGCACAGGTGATGCAGGCGCCTGGAACCATGCCTGACGGGCGACGCATCCCCATTCCCGGAGTGCGCCCACCGCGAGCAACACCGCGGTCTTTCGGGAGTGACGCGCAGCCCGCACCAGCGACACCAACGCCGCCGGCGGCAGCGCAGCCCAACGCTCCATCCGGAGCTTCGGATGCAACGGCCGCGCCGGCAGCGCCCGCCCCACGCCCCTTGCCTCCGTCTCTCTCCGACAAGCCGGCCCAGGCAGCGCGCATCACTCTCTCCGGCGGACAGCTGTCCGTGGACGCGAACAACTCCAGCCTCTCGGAGATTCTCGAGGAAGTTTCCTCGTCCGGCGGCATGACGATCGATGGACTGGGCAAGGACCAGCGCGTCTTTGGAGTTTATGGCCCGGGCAATCCTCGCGACATTATCGCGGAGCTGCTGGACGGAGCCGGCTATAACTTCCTGATGGTGGGCCAGACGGAAGCGGGGACGCCGCGCGAGATCGTGCTGACCACGCGCAGCAACGCGCCTCTCTCTTCGCCGGGCGCCATGGCGTCATCGCAAGCGGAGGAAGAAGAGGAGCCTGCACCCAATAACTACCCGACCGAGCAGGCGACTCCGCCGCCCGCTCCCCCGGCCCAGCAGAATCCCGTCCAACCGAGAACGCCCCAGCAGATCATCCAGGAACTGCAGCAGATGCGCCAGCAGCAACAGCAGCAACAGGCGCCTCAATAGCGAATTCGGGAAATGGCGGCAGATTCTCGCTGAGCGAGTCGCTGCGCATGGAAGCCGCATATCGGGCGCCCTGTTTTCAGCGCAATTCTCCCCATTCCATCACTCAAGTAATGCCTCTTTCGGGGTCTGGCGGCATCCGCATCCGCTGTTTATTGTTTAGATACCTCCTCTGAGGTAACAAGGGCTCCCCCATGCGGAACCGCGGTACTGCTTTTTTCTCTGTTCTTTCCTGCCTGGCCTTATCTTTCCTCACCGGATGCGGTATGGCCAACACACCCGACCAGGTGGGCACGTCGCTTTCCGGCAACTGGTCGTTTGCTCCCGGCAACTCGTCGGTGGTTCTCAACCTTGGCTTCACGCAGGGCGCGTATGAGACGGTGAGCGCCGTGGCCCGGCTCAGCGGCACATCGTGCGTCAGCCCCTCCACCGACATCCTGCTCACCGGCTCCGTTGGCGGCAACAACCAGATGATGCTGGTTTCCTCGCCGTTCAACGGCACCACTCTGACCCTGCAGGCGCAGGTTGCGGGCAATGGCGAGGGCATGGCGGGCGCAACGTGGAGCTTTAGCGGCGGAAACTGCGCCACGCTGGGCCTGGCCAATGTGACGGCTACGAATTACTCGGAGATTGACGGTACTTACACCGGGACGTTTCTCGACAACTCCGGCAACCAGCTCGCGGTCTCCGCCCTGCTGGAGCAGACCACGCAGCCGGATGAAAATGGCCAGTTTTCGCTGTCGGGAACGGCGGCTTTCCCCGGCAACAGCTGCTTTGTGGATCAGCCCACGTGACCACCTCGCTGGTCACCGGGAACAGTCTGACCGTGACCTACACGGATCCGGGCAGCAGCGCGGTGCTCACCGCGTCGGGAACGTTCAACAGCGCAGCCACGGTGCTGACCATCACCAGCTGGTCGATCACGGGCGGGGCCTGCGGCGGAGATGCGGGAACCGGTTCTCTAACCGAGCAGCAGCAAAATCTCTAAAGGCAGCGAGAAGCCGGAAGCTGGTAGCTGGTAGCCGGTAGCCGGCAGCCGGCTTCCTGCTTCGAGCTTCCGGCTCCGTGCCCCCTGTTCCCTACTCTCTGTTCCCTGCCTCTCTTGGCCAGCGCGCTTCAATGGTGGTGGAGATGCCGCCGCGGGGATGGAAATCGCCTTTCACCACCGCCCATACCGGATCGCAGGCGCGCACCACGTCTTCCAGAATGCGGTTCACGGCGTTTTCCTGGAAGATGCCCAGGTTGCGATAGCTGAACAGATATTCCTTCCAGGATTTCAGCTCCAGGCACTGTTCGCGCGGCATGTAGCGCAGCGTGATGGTGCCGAAATCCGGCAGCCCGGTCTTCGGGCAAACCGAGGTGAACTCCGGATCGTCGATGATAATCTCGTAGCCCGGAAACTGGTTGCGCCAGGTCTCGATCGCCGGAAAATCGAAGTCGAGTCCGGCGCGCGCATGCTCGTCGGTGTAACGCGGGGCGATGGCCATACACCAATTTTACGAGCAGTACCTCGCGGAGATCGAAATGCGGCGCCCATCGATTCGCGACAGGCCGGGACCGGAGTGAACACTCCGGTACCGGGGCAAATTTAGCTTTTCCCGAACCCTAAAGCCCGTGAAGTGTGTCTTATATACTGACTCACGGTTTACCAGATGGCAAAGAGGCAGGGACCGCCGCGGACGGCTCGGATCTGGATCATTACCGCGGCCGCAATCATCGTTATTTTCTACGGCGTGCACCTCATCACACGGGGAAGTCTGCCTATCCGTGTGGCTGCCGCGACCATCGGCGATTTGAAGATCCCGGAAGCCACCAACGGCAAAGTCGAGCCTCAGCCGCAGGTGAACTTCGAGGCCCACGCGCCGTTTCCGGGGGTCGTCGAGGCCCTCTATGTCCATGAAGGGGAAAAGGTGCCGGCGGGCAAGCTGCTGCTCACCATGGACGACAGCGAAGCCAGGGCACGCGTGGCCCAGGCTCTCTCCTTGCTAAAAGGCGCGCAGGCCGCGTACCAGGCGGCGCAGCGCGGCGGAACCCAGGAAGAACGCATCTCGCTCACCGGCGAGTTAAAGAAGGCGCAGATCGATCGCGATCAGGCGCAGCACGATCTCGAGGCGCTCCAGAAACTGCAGGCCTCCGGCGCCGCCTCGCCCAGCGAAGTCAGCGCGGCGCAGACGCGTCTGGCCGCTGACACCAGCTCCATTCAGGTGTTGCAGCAAAAACTGACCGACCGCTATGGCTCGGCCGATCTGGCTCATCTGCAGGCGTCCCTCGCCGACGCTCAGGCCGCGTATGCAGCCGCACAGGATGCACTCAACCAGGCCGTGGTTCATGCGCCGTTCGCGGGCACGGTGTATTCCCTGCCGGTCTCGCGCACCGAGTATGTGAACCAGGGAGACCGCCTGCTCTCCATGGCCGATTTGTCGCAGCTGCAGGTGCGGGCGTACTTCGACGAGCCGGAAATCGGCAAGCTGAGTATCGGTCAGCCCGCCACCATCGTCTGGGATGCCCGCCCCGACCTTACCTGGCACGGCCACATCCGCCGCCTGCCTTCCAACATCATCACCTACGGCACCCGCAACGTCGGCGAAGTCCTGGTGGGCATCGACGATGCCGACGACGTCCTGTTGCCGGACACCAATGTTCGTGTGACCGTAACCGTGGCCAATGTGTCTAACGTATTAAAGGTGCCGCGCGACGCGCTGCACATCGAGCAGGGTGCGACGTTCGTTTACCGCAAGCAGGGAAATTCGCTGCATCGTGTTCACGTAACCATTGGGATGCTGAACCTGACCGAGGTGCAGATTCTCAGCGGTCTCCAGGCAGGTGACGTTGTGGCGCTGGGTACGACCAATGCGCAGCCGTTAGCCGACGGGGTTCCCGTCAGAGTGATTCAGTAAAAGGGGGCGTTTTGCGGAGAGAAACACTGCTGGCTGGTGGGATTCTTGTTCTTTCCGCAGCCGTGTGGGCTCTGGAGGGCGGCGCAGCCGTCCCCGTGCGCCAGGATCTGGACCTCGGCCGCGCTGACAGCGCCTTGCAAAAGCTGGACGCGGCTCTCGCCGGCAATCCCAGCGACGCCGAGGCTCACAACCTGCGCTGCCGCGTTTACTACCAGGAGGAAAACTGGGACCAGGCCGTTGCCGACTGCGAGGCCGCAGCGCACCTCCAGCCGGGTAACAGCAACTTCCATCTCTGGCTGGGGCGCGCCTGGGGGCAAAAAGCCGCGCGTGCCTCCATCGTCTCCGGCTACCCGCTGGCGCGCAGAGTGCATGCTGAGTTCGAGCAGGCCGTGGAGCTCGATCCGCACAACGCCGATGCGCTCGCCGACCTGGGCGAGTTCGAGGTGATGGCTCCGCTGGTCGTCGGCGGAGGCCTGGCCCGTGCCGAGGCCATCGTGCCGCGGCTGCGCAGCGTGAATCCTGCCGGCGCGTTCACGCTGGAGGCGCGTATCGCCGAATCCAAAAAAGACTACGCCGCCGCGGAAGCCGACTTCAAAGCGGCTATTTCCAGTTCTTCTTATCCCGCCAACGCCTGGATGGACCTGGCTGCCTTCTATCGGCGGCGCGCGCGCATCGACGACATGGCGGCCGCGGCACACGCCGGCGCATTGCTCGATCGCAGTCATGGGCCCGCGCTGGTGGACGGAGCCGGCAACCTGGCGCTGGCCGGCCGCGAACCGCAAACGGCCATTCAGTGGCTCCAGCAGTATCTTGACTCCCGCGCGCAGTCGGAGCTGGCGCCCTCTTTCGTAGTCCGCGCAGAGCTGGCCCAGCTATTCCAGAACCAGGGAGACGCTGCCGCTGCCCAGCAACAACTCGCGGCAGTGCACGCGCTGGCATCCGGCTACCGGATTCCTTCCGCCCCAATCACCGCTGCCAGGGCTGCTGGTCTGTAAACTCAGAACGATGCACGCGTCGACGCTGGTCCGCACCAGAACCCGAAGGCCGCTGCCTGGAATCCTCGCGGCGGCCCTGTTCCTGTGCGTTTCCATTGCAGCCCGAGCACAAATTTCTCTTTCCACCGCAGTCGATCTCGCCGAGAAAAACAGCCCCTCGGTGCACGGAGCCGTGGCCAACGTGCAAAAAGCCACCGCCGCGCTCGACGAGACCAGGGACGCCTACATCCCCAGCTTTGTTCTCGGCGTCAGCCCCGGATACGCCTACGGCTTCCCCCTCGGCTACCCCTCGTTTTTCAACGCCACCTCCCAGTCCCTCGTCCTCTCCTGGTCGCAGCGCGACTATGTCCGCGCCGCGCGCGCCGCCGTCAATGCCGCCAACCTGAACCTGAAAGACGCCCAGCAGCAGGTCGCCCTCGATGTTTCCCTCGACTACGTGGAGCTGGACTACGACCTGCGCGAGATCGCCGCGCTCGACGAGGAGCATGCCTGGGCCGAAGGACTGGTGCAGACCGAGCAGGACCGCGTCGCAGCCGGCGTCGATCCCCGCGTCAGCGAGTTGCAGGCGGAGCTGACCGCGGCCGAGGTGGATGAGAAACGCATCCAGCTGGAGAACGACGCCGACGCCATGCGCCAGAAGCTCGCCCACCTCACCGGCCTTCCCGCTATCGGCCTCACCACCGTGAGCGCCAGCATCCCTCCGCCGCCTGCCGCAACCATCGCCGGCATCGATGAGCAATCCCCTCCCAACAACCCCGGCCTCTCCGCCGCCTTCGCCAACGCGAAGGCGAAGTTCTTTACCGCCTTTGGCGACGCGAAGCAGAACTACCGGCCCACCGCTGTCTTCGCCGGGCAGTACAGCCTCTTCGAGAAGACTCCGGGTTACACCAATTACTACAAAACGTTCCAGTACAATAACGTCGCGCTCGGCGTACAGCTCACCTTCCCGCTCTTCGACGCCACCCGCCGCGCCCGGGCGCGCGAAACCGCGGCCGACGCCGTCCACGCCCAGGCCGATGCCGATGCATCGCTGAACCTGCTGAGCGAGCAAAGGTCGACCATGCGCGACGCGATCCGCGAGCTGGCCGCGCAGCAGCGCGTGGCCCAGGTGCAGAGCGAGCTGGCTCAGGAAGAGCTGAAAACCGTCGAGACCGAGCTGACCAACGGATCCGGCCCCAACTCGCCCGCCGTTCCTCCCACCCAGGCGCAACGAGCCCACATTGAGGAACGCCAGCGCTACGCGGACATGCTCGACACCAATTTTTCTCTCATGAAGGTGGAGCTCAACCTGCTCCGGGCTACCGGCCAGATCGACGTCTGGGTTCGCTCGTCGCTGAAGTAGCGCGCTCGAACTTCCCTGCTCCCAGCCCCCTGGCACCCAGCTCCCTGCTCCGTGCCTGGCGGCTGTTGCTGAATGGTAAACTGAGGACTGTGCCTATGCCGCTCAAAACACTCTTTCTGAACCCTCCGTCCTTCGAAAAATTCGATGGCGGCGCCAG